>DASSVY010000139.1:0-2534 GCA_035705535.1 Gaiella sp.
CGGGCCGACGCCGAGCGCGAGCAGCGCGAGGTGCATTGCGCTCGTCCCGGAGCTGACTGCAAGGACGTGCGGGACCTCGAGGTACTCGGCCAACCGCTCCTCGAGGAGCGCCGCGCGGGGGCCGGTCGTCAGCCAGCCGGAGCGAAGCGTCTCCGCGACCGCGGCGACCTCCTCGTCGCCGATCGCGGGTGGCTGGAAGCCCAGCCTGGTCTCACGACGCGTCCGCATCGACCCGGAAGCGTACGACGTCCGCCGCACGGCGAGCCCGCTCGAGCGCCTCGCCGCTGCTCGCACCCGTGGCGAGAACCGCTCCGGCGCGGTCGGCGCCGCGTCGGAGCGGGCCGAACACGTGTCCCGGCCGGCGATAGAGCCGCACCCAACTCACTCCGTCGACCGCCTTCGCGTCCTCCGTGCCCTCGACGGCGGCGAGCCGGCCGACGGGCGGCACCAGGAACACGACCGCCGCGCCTCCTACCGGGTCGGAGGGCGCTTGTAACAGTCTGTTGCTTGCCCGGCCGAGCGCGGCGTCGATCGCGAGCCCGTTCAGATCGACCCCCATCGCCGCCTCGCAGAGCTCCGCGTCGTGCCCGCCGCCGAGGCGGGCCGCCACCTCCATCACCACCGGGCCGGCGGCGCCGAGACGGACCTGCGTGTAGGAGGCCCCTTCGCGGATCCCGACCGCCTCGACCGCGGCGCGCGCCGTCTCGACGACGTCGCGGGTCTCGTGCGCGGACGGCCAGACGTGGGCGAGGGCGACGCCGAACGCCGGCGGCTCCGCGGTCAGCCTGTCCGTCACGGTGAACGGCACGAAGCGGCCCTCCTGCGAGAAGGCATTGACCGTCAGCTCCGGGCCGTCGACGAGCTCCTCCACCAGGACCGAGCCCGAGCGCGACTCCGCCCGGGCCGCGGCGAGCGCGGGCTCGAGCTCCTCCGGCGAGCGCACGAGCGCGAGGCCGCGCTGGCCCTGGCGGTCTGGCGCCTTCACGACGCACGGCACCGGAACGGCGGCTGTGCGCGGGTCGAGCGCCCGCGCGTGGGGCACGCCGGCGGCCGCGAACGCCTCGCGTTGGCGGGCCTTCGACGTCGCGACAGAGCCCGTCCGGGCGTCGATCGGATGGGGCAGGCCGATCCGTCCCGCGACGCGGGCCGCGATCCCGACCGGCCAGTCCGCCCCGGGCGAGACGATCCCGTCGACCCGCCGGGCGCGGGCGAGCCGGTCGATCCCCTCCTCGTCCTCCGACGAGAGCACCGCGCGCTCGTCCGCGAGCGGGAAACCGGGTGCGCTCGGGTCGCGGTCGACCGCGATCACGTCGAGGTCGGCGAGCGCCCGCGCGGCCTCGAGCAGGCCGAGCTGGGCGGGCCCCGCGCCTAGGACGAGGAGACGCGGTCGCGCCCCAGGATCCCTCGCCACCAGGCCTCGTTGTCGCGGTACCAGGCGATCGTGCGCTCGAGGCCGTCGGTGAAGGACGTCGAGGCGCGCCAGCCGGTGAGGCGCGCGAGCTTGTCGGTGGAGCCGATATGCCGGTCGACCTGCCCCGGCCGCTCGTCGACGTGGACGACGTCGACCGTCGGGTCGCCCACGGCGTCGAGTACGAGCTGCGCGATATCGACGACCGAGATGTCGAGTCCGGTGGCGACGTTGACGACCTCGCCCGCGACGCTCTCGAGCGGCGCGGCGATGATCGCCTCGATCGCCGAGGCCGTGTCGTCGACGTAGAGCCAGTCGCGGCGCGCGTGCCCGTCGCCGTGCACCGTGAGTGCCTCGCCGCTGAGCGCCTGCGTGATGAAGCGCGGGACGACCTTCTCGGGGTGCTGCCTCGGCCCGTAGTTGTTGAACGGGCGCACGACGACGACCGGGAGGTCGTACGTGACCCAGTAGCTGTACGCGAGCCTGTCGGCGCCCGCCTTCGTCGCCGCGTAGGGGCTGCGCGGCTCGAGCGGGTGCCGCTCATCCATCGGCGCGTACTCCGCCGTCCCGTACACCTCGCTCGACGAGACGAGCAAGAAGCGCTCGACGGAACAGGCCCGGATCGCGTCGAGCAGGATCTGCGTCCCCTCGACGTTCGTCGTCACGAACTCCGACGCGCCGTCTCGGATCGACTTCTCGACGTGGGACTCGGCGGCAGCGTTCACGATCACGTCGACCCCGCTGACGACCTCGTCGACGAGCCCCGCATCGCGGATGTCGCCGTGGACGAACTCGAGCCGCGGGTGGCTCATCATGTCGGCGAGGTTCTCGATGCTCGCTGCGTACGTGAGGGCGTCGAGCGAGATCACCTCGTGCGGCGTGTGCTCGAGCAGGTGCCGGATGAGGTTCGACGGGATGAACCCGGCGCCGCCGGTGACGAGGACTCTGCTCATCCGACACGACCTCGACGGGCGCCTCTGCGCCAGCCGCTTTTCGGTGATCCGGTCAGCGGGCCATGCGGCCGGAGGCCGGCTTTGCCGGCCGGGAGGCCACTCGCGGTCGACGCGTGCACGACGCGAAAGGAGGGGGCCCGTGGGGGAACCATGGGTTCCCCCACGTCAGAGCT
>DASSVY010000140.1:0-3717 GCA_035705535.1 Gaiella sp.
GTCGCCGCTCTCGAGGATCGCGGTTGCAGCGCGCACGGCACGCTCCGCGTCGTCCTCGTGCGCCGTCGGGACGCCGAAGACCGCCACGACCGCATCGCCGGCGAACTTCTCGACCGTCCCGCCGTACGTGGCGATGTGTCCCGCTGCGCGCTCGAAGAACCCCGTCACCCGGCGCCTGACGATCTCCGGGTCGCTTCCCGAGACGAGCGCGGTCGAGTCGACGAGGTCGACGAACATGGCCGTCGCGAGCTTGCGCTCCACGGGCCTGAGTCTAGGCCCGCGAGCACTCGTCGGGGTGGCGGTTTTCCGCACTTGCGGGCAGATTTCCGGCCCCGACTACGATGCTCGCGTGCTCGACCCGAAGGTCTTCAAAGCGTATGACGTCCGCGGCGTCCATCCGACCGAGCTCGACGAGGACGGCGCGTATCGGATCGGCCGGGCGTACGTCGAGGAGTTCGAGCCGCGCAGCATCGCGGTCGGGCGCGACATGCGACTCTCGTCGCCGGCGATGGCGGCCGCGACGATCGAGGGTGCGGCCGACGGCGGCGCCGACGTGCTCGACCTCGGGCTCGTCGGCACCGAGATGCTCTACTTCGCGGTCGGCGAGCTAGGTCTCGACGGCGGCATCTGCGTCACCGCGTCGCACAACCCCAAGGAGTACACCGGGATGAAGATCGTCCGGCGAGGTGCCTTGCCCGTCGGCGGCGACTCGGGGCTCGACAAGGTCCGGCGCCGCACGAAGGCGGAGTTCGGTGAGATATCGCGACGCGGCGAGGTACGGCAGGAGGACGTCTGGGACGGGTTCGTGGCGAAGGTGCTCTCGTTCGTCGACGAGGGATCGTTCGCACCGCTCAGCATCGTCGTCGACGCGGCGAACGGCATGGCGGGGACGATGCTCCCGCCGGTGCTCGAGCGGCTGCCGCAGCTCGACGTCACCCGCTGCTTCTTCGAGCCGGACGGCTCGTTCCCGAACCACGAGCCGAACCCCCTGATCCCCGAGAACCAGGAGTTCATCGTCGAGCGGACGAAAGCCGAGGGCGCGCAGCTCGGCGTGGCGTACGACGGCGACGCCGACCGGTGCTTCTTCGTCGACGACACGGGCGAGTTCGTGCCCGGCGACTTCGTCACCGCGCTCCTCGCACAGGCGATGCTCGAGAAGGAGCCGGGCGCGACGGTGATCTACGACGTCCGGGCGAGCTGGGCCGTGCCCCGCGTCATCGAGGAGGCGGGGGGGGTCGCCCTCATGAACCGCGTCGGGCATGCGTTCATCAAGCAGCGGATGCGCAAGGAGCATGCCCTCTTCGCCGGTGAGGTGTCCGCGCACTACTACTTCCGCGATTTCACGCAGGCCGACACCGGGGTCGTCCCGTTCCTCGTGATGCTCGAGCTCCTCTCGAAGGCCGGCCGGCCGCTCTCCGAGCTGCTCGCGCCCTATCGCGAGCGCTACTTCCTCACCGGCGAGATCAACACGCCGGTCGCCGACGTCGCGCTCAAGCTCCAGGAGCTGAAAGAGCGCTACGCCGCCGAGGGCGGGCGCATCTCCCACCTCGACGGGATCTCGGTCGACTTCGACGACTGGCACTTCAACGTGCGACCCTCCAACACCGAGCCCCTGCTGCGGCTGAACCTCGAGGCGCTGTCGGAGCCGCGCATGGCGGAGAAGCGCGACGAGGTGCTCGCGCTCATCCGGAGCTGACGTGACCAGCCTCGAGCTCGGCCGCGTGACCGACCGCCTGCCGCCGTACAAGTATTCCGCGCTGACCCGCGTCTGGTTCTCCGACACGGACGCGCAGGGGGTCGTCTACTACGGCCGGTATCTGCCC
The DNA here is from genome assembly GCA_035705535.1 of Gaiella sp. Taxonomy (GTDB): domain Bacteria; phylum Actinomycetota; class Thermoleophilia; order Gaiellales; family Gaiellaceae; genus Gaiella. The sequence goes on from DASSVY010000140.1 coordinate 1,824, forward strand.
TACTTCGACCACGCGCGAACGGAGTACCACCGGCACCTCGGCAGCCTCGGGCTCGACGGCGCCGAGCTCGTGATGCGCGCCTCGACGGTCGAGTACCACGCCCCTGCGCGGTTCGACGACCTACTCGAGATCTTCGTGCGCGTCAGCCGGCTCGGGCGCACCAGTCTCGCGTACGAGCTGTGCGCGCAGCGCCTCCCCGAGGAGGCGCTGATGGTCACCGCGACGCAGACCATCGTGCTCGTCGACCTCGCCAGTCGGCGGCCGACGCCGCTGCCGGAGTCCTCGCGCCGGCCGATCCGGGCCTTCGAGGGAACGGATCTCGAGGAATGACCGAGCCGATCGCCGAGCTCGAGGCGGCGCTCGAGGCCTCCTCCGACGCGGACGACGCGCTCCGCGCGACGGTGCGCATCCTGGCCGCGCAGCCGGGGATCTCCTGGGCGGGAATCGCGTTCGTGGAGACGACCGGCCTGGTGCTCGGGCCGAACGCCGGCACGCCGGACGACGCGCGGCGCGCGACCGTCCCCGTGGCCTTCAAGGACGAGGTCGTCGGAGAGCTCCAGGTCGATGGAGACGCCGATCGCGCTCTCCTCGAAGCCGTCGCCGAGCGGGTCTCGGCACACGTCCTTCTCGGCTGGGACACGGGGGGCGAGGAGTGGGAGCCGTGACGGATCGTCCGAAACGACCCGACACGCCGGCGCGCCCGCCCGGTTCCCCGGACGGGCGCGGCGCGGCTTCCCCTCCCCCACACGGGTTGTAATCACCCCTGTGGGCCCGGCTATCCCTCGTTCCAGGGATGTCGTTCACTCCTTCGAGGTACCCCACTCGAACGAGGGATCTCACTCGATCGAGTGAGCGACGTCACGTCATCGCGCGGACCAGCCCGACCGCCTGCTCACGGGTGAGGTCGCCCTCGATCCGCAGCGTCGTCCCCCCGCGATCGACGAGGAGAGTCGTGCCGGCGAGCCACCCGCGATCCTCTTCGAAGCTGCCGCTCGGACCCAGGAGGTACACGGCGTGCGGGCCACCGGCGAGGAATACCGCGCCGTCGCCGTCGATCGTGAGCCTTTCGATCCGCACCGAGGGCGGGATGAGCTTCTTCAGCACCTCGGTCCGCTGCAGCAGGCCGGGAACCTGGGTGACGAGCAGCCGTAGCGCGCCGCCGTCCCGCCAGAGATAGCTCACACGCCGGCCGTCCACCACGCGGATCTCGTCCGGCGCAGGCTCGCTCCGCGGGGGAGGCGAGACGGGGAAGCCCGCGCGACGCCGCGCGTCCGCGAGGGTGGTCGGCTGACCGAGCAGCTCGATCGGGGCCGTCAGAGGGAGCGCCGGCAGCTCGTCCACGAGCTCGATCCGCGCGCTGCCGATCCCGAGCCAGTCGAGGATCGCCGTCCGCGCAGGCGGGACGACCAGCGCGACGGCGAGCGCAAGCAGGACGAGGACGAGGGCGAGCGCGACCGCGAGGCGGAGCGAGGTGCGTCGTCGTGGAGGCGGCGCGGCGATCCGGGCTGCGACCGCCGGCGCGACGTCGGCGTCCTCCGGCCACTCGACCAGCGACGCGAGCGCTCGCAGCTCCTGCTCGAGCCCGTTCACGGCCTCTCCTCTCCCAGGGCCGAGCGCATTCGCCCGAGCGCGCGTGACGTGCGCGACTTCACCGTGCCGCGCCGCACGCCGAGGGCGGCCGCGGTCTCCTCCTCGCCGAGGTCGAGGATGAATCGATGGACGAGCACCTCCCGGTCCCGCTCGTCGAGCGCGCAGAGCGCGGCGAGCAGCGCGTCGCGCCGCTCGTGGGACAGGGCGGCCGCCTCGGGGGACGGAGCCGCGTCCCCCGAGGCCGCCGCCGCGGCCCGGAGCGCCAGGCCGGCGCGCCGTCCGGCTCGAGCAGCATCACCTCCTC
>DASSVY010000141.1:0-3044 GCA_035705535.1 Gaiella sp.
GCACGGCGACACCGGCGGCGAACGTCAGCCAGAACCCGGCTGCGATCCCGACGAGCCTGAGGCGCGAGAGGATCTTCAGGCCGCCCCCGACGATCAGGACGAGCGCCAGCGCGAGCCAGAGGGACATCGGGCCCCACCAGAACGCCAGGGGGTCGGCGTGCTCCGGCCCGAGCAGCACGAAGCAGAGGACGAGGCCGAAGTTCGACGGGTTGAAGACGTGCCGCCCGCGGAACGTGATCACGTACTTCGAGAGGAGCGAGACGGCGGCGGTGCCGGCGAAGATCCACCAGCCGTTCATGCTCCACCAGTCGCCGTGCTCGGTCCCCGGCACGCGCAGGATGAACGCGACCCCGTTTCCCGTCAGCAGGGCGCTCGCGGGCCACATCAGGACGTGCTGTCGGTGCAGAGCGATCCCGACCTCGAGCACGGCGCAGGTGACGAGGGAGACCAGGATCTGCGCGATCGAGAGGCGGAAGTCGAAGACCGTCTGGCCGAGAACCTGGAGGGTCACGATCACCGCGGCGAGCTGGAGGCGCGGGTCGCGGACCGTCGGGAGGAGCACCGGGTATGTCGTCCCGCGGAAGCGGATTGCCGGACGGTCGGTGGCGAGCGCGGGTGCCGTCATCGCACTAGGCCCAGAACTCCTCGAACGCCGCCGGATCGGACGGAAGCGCGAGCACCTCGCGCACGGCGCCGTCCTCGAGCCGGAAGAGCAGCACCTGGTCGAGGTCGAGCCGCTTGCCTCGCCGCTCGCCCGAGGCGCGGTACAGCGCGGCCGCGCGTCCGTCGCTCGCGAGCACGTCGACGAGTTGCGAGCGATAGGTCCCGTCGGTCTCCTTCGGCAGTCGACCGAGGAAGCGGAAGATCGCCTCGGGCCCGCGATGGACGCCCGCCATCGCGCCGTCGCCGGGCACCGTCCAGACTGCGTCGGGAGCGAACAGCCCCCGCAGAGCGAACGCGTCCCGCCGCGCGAACGCATCGAAGATCCGCCGGACGACCGTCTCGTTGACCGTGCGTGCCGTCATCTCTGCTGAGACGTCGCCGCACGGTCAGCGGTGGGCACGGCTTCGCTCCCATTCGTCGATGAGGCCTTCGACATGACGCCGCTGGGCGTCCGTGAAGTCGAACCCCCCGAGGAGGCGGCGCGCCTCCCCCGGGTCGTCGTTCGCGACCGCCGCCTCGAGGTGCTCGCGCTGCGGCGTCGACTGGCGGAGCTGGCGGCGGAGCCAGCGCAGGAGGCTCACGGTGGCCTGCTCCGTCATGCTCTGCCTACGCTACTCGGGTGGACACGTTCCTGGCGATCGCGAGCCGGAGGGACCAGCGGCGCTACCGGCCCGAGCCGTTGCCCGCCGAGGTCGTCGCGCGGATCCTCGACGCGGGGCGCCTCTCGGGCTCGGGCTCCAACCGGCAACCGTGGACGTTCCTCGTCGTCGAGAGCCGCGCGCGGATCGAGGCGCTGGCGGCCGGCGTCTACGCTCCCGGCAACGTCCTCGGCGCGGGACTCGTCGTCGCGATCGTCGTCGCGGGCAAGGGGCCGGTCTCGTTCGACGCGGGCCGTGCTGCGCAGAACATGCTGCTGGCCGCGTGGAACGAGGGCCTCGCCTCCTGCCCGAACGGGCTCGCCGACCGCGATGCGGTGCGCGCGGCGCTCGACCTCGAGGATGAGCAGACGCCCGCGATCGTGCTGACCTTCGGCGTCCCCGAGAAGCGGCGCGACCCGGAGTCGCGCACCGCAGCCGAGTGGAGCGCGCGGGCGAACCGCCGGCCGCTCGACGACGTCGTCCGACGCCTGAGCTGACAGCCGCGCCGCTGCGGGATTCCCGGCGGCCGACCCCATCGTCGCTGTTGACAGAGGCACGCCGATGGCCCTAGTTTGTCCGCTCCCCAAACAAATCGCCACTCCAGATGACTTCCTTCTGCATCGAGCCGCGCGGATGACGTTCGATCGCGGCGCCGCGTATCCCGCCGACCAGACGACGGTCCGCCGCGCGAACCTCGGCGTCGTGCTGCGGCATGTCGCGTCCGCCGGCTCGCGCTCTCGGGCGCAGATCGCCGCCGAGACCGGGCTCACGCGCGGCACCGTGTCGAGCCTCGTCTCCGAGCTGATCGCCCGCGACCTCCTCCTCGAGACGGGCGAGACGACGTCCCCGCGCGGCATCGGCCGGCCGGGCGCGGCGCTCGAGCTGTCGGACGTGGTCGTCGGCGTCGGGCTCGAGGTCAACGTCGACTACCTCGCGGTCTCGGTCGAGGACCTCACCGGCACGGTCCGCTACCGGCGGCGCTCGAACCGCGACAACCGCGACTCGCCGCCCCAGTCGGTCCTCGACCGCATCGGCGAGGCCGTGCGGGACGCCCTCGACGCAGCCGCCGCCGACGGGCTCAGGCCCGTGGGCGTGACCGTCGCGGTGGCGGGTCTCGTCGAGGAGGCATCCGGCACGGTCGTCCTCGCGCCGAACATGGGGTGGGCCGACCTGCCCGTCGCCGCCGAGCTCGAGTCGCGGCTCGGGTTGCCCGTCGTGGTGGAAAACGAGGCGAATCTCTCTGCGCTCGCGGAGCACTGGACCGGCGCGGCGGTAGGCATCGACGACTTCGTCTGCGTGTTCGGCGAGGTCGGCGTCGGCGGCGGCATCGTGCTCGGTGGCCGTCTCTTCCGTGGGACGCACGGCTTCGGCGGCGAGTTCGGGCACATCTCCGTCGATCCGGAAGGTCGTGCGTGCGCCTGCGGCAGCCGCGGGTGCGTCGAGACACTCGTCGGTCAGGAGTCCATCGCACGGACCGCCGGCATCTCCCCCGTGGCCGGACGCCCGCGGAGCCTGACCGACGAGCTGGTCCGGCGCGCGCAGGACGGCGCCCCCGCCGTCCTGGCCGCGCTCGACGACGCCGGCCGCTGGTTGGGCATCGCCCTGGCGTCGGCCTTCAACCTCCTCGACCTCAGAGCCGTCGTATTGGGAGGATGTTTCGGCCCGCTCGCACCCTGGCTCTCGGACGGCGTCCGGGCGACGCTCGAAGAGCGATCGCTGGCGGCGCGGTCGGGGTCGTTTTCC
>DASSVY010000142.1:0-7366 GCA_035705535.1 Gaiella sp.
ACTCCTCCTCGACGCCGAGCGTGTACAGGTCTCCCGAGCCAAAACGGTGGTCGACGACGCTCGCCGCGGGCGCGCCCTCGAGCCCGGTGATCGACGAAGGGATGAGCTGCTTCATGGGAGCACCGCCTCGGCCTCGATCTCGACCACCCAGGCGTCGTCGAGCAAACGGGCGACGACGCAGGTCGCCGCAGGTCGCGTTTCGCCGAATACGGCGCCGTGCGCCCGGGCCACCTCGTTCCAGTGGACGGGGTCCGTGACGTAGATGTTCGTGCGCACGACGTGCTCGAGCCCCGATCCCGCGCGCTCGAGCGCCTCGGCGATGATCCGGAGGCAGAGGGCGGCCTGCTCGTAGGCGTCGGCGGGCGGCGCCGAGCCGTCCGAGGGAATCGGCGCGGTGCCGGCGACGTGCACGCGGTCGCCCGCGACGACGGCCCGCGAGAAGCCCGCGACGCGCTCGTACGGCGAGTGCCCACTCACGAGGCGGCGATCCAAGGACCGTAGTATCGCCGGGAGTGGACGCCCTGCACCAGATCGACGCCTGGGATGTGCCGTTCGCAGCCGCCGGGGTCACGAGGGCGGCGGGGGACGTCGCGACGCGTGGGGACACGACCCGCGCCGTTCGGCTCGCCTCGGTGTCGAAGCCCGTGACGGCGCTCGCGGTTCTCGTCGCGGCGGAGGAAGGCGTGCTCGACCTCGACGAGGCCGCAGGCCCTCCGCGGGCGACGGTCCGGCACCTGCTGGCCCATACATCAGGGCTCCCGTTCGACGGCGCCGTCCCGATCGCACAGCCGGGGCGTCGCCGGATCTACTCGAACGAGGGGTTCCGCGTGCTCGCCGCGCATCTCGCGCAGCGAGCCGAGATGCCGTTCGCCGACTACGTGCGCGCCGCGGTCGTCGAACCGCTCGGGATCTCGCTCGACCCGGCGGGCCATCCGGGCGCCGGGATGCACGCGTCGCTCGACGACGTGCTGGCGCTCGGCCGCGAGCTCCTCGCGCCGCGCCTCGTCGCAGGGGAGACGCACGCCGAGATGGTCTCCGTCCAGTTCCCCGGCCTCGACGGGGTCTTGCCCGACTACGGCCGGTTCCGGCCGTTGGACTGGGGGCTCGGCGTCGAGCTGAAGGGGGAGAAGAGCCCGCATTGGTCGGGCTCGCGCACCTCGCCCGCCACGTTCGGCCACTTCGGTGGGAGCGGGACGTTCCTCTGGGTCGATCCCGAGCGGGAGCTCGCGTGCGCCGCGCTCACGACGCGCGAGTTCGGGGACTGGGCCAAGGAGGCCTGGCCCCGGCTGTCGGATGCCGTGCTCGAAGAGGTCGGGTGAGCACCGCCGAGCCGATCATCCGGCTCGCGGGCGTGACGAAGCGCTTCGGGCGGACCGTCGCGGTCGACGACGTGACGATCGACGTGCCACGCGGGCGGTGCCTCGGCTGGCTCGGCCCGAACGGCTCGGGGAAGACGACCCTGATCCGCTGCATGCTCGGCCTCGCCCGGGTCAGCGCGGGGACGATCGAGGTACGCGGCCGGGAGGTCCCGCGCGACGTGCGCCAGGCGCTCGCCGGTGTCGGCGCGATCGTCGAGGAGCCGCGCTTCTACCCGTACCTCACCGGGCGTCGGAACCTCGAGGTCGCGGCGGGCTTCGTCGGTCACGAGGCGTTCGGCCGCATCGACGATGCGCTCGGGCGCGTCGACCTGGCCGGCGCGGCGGGGACTGCGGTGAAGAAGTACTCGCTCGGGATGCGCCAGCGGCTCGGCGTCGCGCGGAGCCTCCTGACGGATCCGGAGCTCCTGATCCTCGACGAGCCGTCGAACGGGCTCGACCCCGCCGGGATGGCCGAGTTCCGCCAGATGATCCGCTCGTTCGTCGAGCAGGACGGAAGAACCGTGTTCATCTCGTCCCATCTCCTCGACGAGGTCGAGAAGCTCGCGGACGACATCGCGATCGTCCAGGCCGGGTCGCTCGTCGCCCACGGCACGGTGGCGGAGCTGGTGGCGGGCGGCGCGGCCACGGTGCGCGTCCGGGTGGACGAGCCGGAGCGCGCCCGCGCGGTGCTCGGCGCGCTGCGGTTCGTGAGCGGCGTGCAGGCGCCCGAGCCACGGACGCTCGACGTCTCGGTCGAGCGTGTCGACGACGAGAGCTCGATGGCGATCGCGCGCGCCCTCGTCGAGTCGGGGATCGGCGTCGCCGAGATCGTCCAGCGGCGAGAGTCGCTCGAGGAGCGCTTCCTCGACATCACCCGCGCGGAGGAGCCGCCGACCGCCCCGGAAGCGCCCTCGTGACCCGGGCGCTCCTCCGCACGATCGTCGGCAGGAAGGGAAGCTTCCTGGGGACGATCGGAGTGACGCTCGGGGCGGTGATCGTGGTCGCCGTCGTGCTCGCGATCGTGCACGGCCTGCGTCCGGGCAGGAACCCGTCGATCGGCGGCCAGCCGATGCTCGACGGCGTCTCGGGCGCGGTCTGGCTGCTCGGCGGCGTCGGCGCGATCGTGATCGGCGCGCTGGCGGGCTCGTACGACGTCGCGCAGGGGACGATGCGCTACCTCGTACTCACCGGCGTCCGCCGGATCGGGATGTACGCCGCCAGGACCACGGCGCTCGTCGCTGCGGTCCTGCTCGCGCTCCTGCCGGCACTCGTCCTCGGGCTGGTGCTCGTGTTCCTTCTCCCACACGAAACCGCGGCGAACGTCAACGCGAGCGAGGTCGGTGACGTCGTCTGGACGTGTTTCCTCTGGCCGACGGTGTTCGCCGTGATCGCGATGGGGATCGGCTCGCTGCTCCGCTCGAACGGCGCCGCCGTCGCGATCTCGCTGTTCTTCGCCTTCGCGGCAGCTCCGCTCCTCGGGCTTGTCAGCGCCGCCAGCGAGACGCTCGGGAACCTGATGCTGCTGCCTGCGCTCGCCCGCGTGACGGGAGACAACCACGGTGCACCCATCGCAGCCGCAGCCGCGGCGGTGGTCGGCTGGGTCGCCCTCTTCTGGTGCGCCGGCGCGGTGCGAATCACCCGCGATGAATATTGAGCGCTATGCCTCGTCCGCGAAGAGCGGGCGGAGGAGCTCGTCGAAGGTCTCCCGGTCGCAGCTCGCGACGACGGACGGCGTCATCGCCGTCACCGTCGCGGTGCGCGGGATCCCCATCGCGAGCGCGACCTCGCCGAACGTCTCGCCCGGCCGGAGCACGCCGCGCGCGCCGCGCTCGGTCTGGGTGACCGCCGCGAGCCCGGAGAGCAGGACGTAGAAGCGGTCGCCACCGGTCCCCTCCGTGACGATCGTTCGTCCCGCAGGGACCTCCTCGCGCTGCATCCGCTCGGCGAGCCGCGTGAGGGTCTGACCGGAAAGGGACGTGAGCAGACCGACGCGCGAGAGCTCGGTCACCGAGGCCGGGACGTGGCGCGGGCTCACGGGGATACGGTAGCCGGATGGGCCTCCTCCACGGTTGGCAGACCTGCCCGCGGTGCCGGACGCCACTCGAGGGCGAGGCATCGCCGCTGCACTGCCCCGGCTGCGACTCGACGTACTACGCGAACTCGGCGCCGTGCGTCAGCGCCCTCGTCGAGGACGCGGAGGGCAGGCTGCTTCTCGCTCGTCGCGCCGTCGAGCCGTACCTCGGCCTCTGGGACTGTCCCGGCGGCTTCCTCGAGGAGGGTGAGGATCCGCTCGAGGGGCTGCGTCGCGAGCTCGCGGAGGAGACCGGCCTCGTCGCCGGGCCCGCACGGTTCGTCGGGATCTGGATGGACGTCTACGGCGACGCGGCGGACGCGGCGGCGACGCTGAACATCTACTGGGCGGTCGAGGTCGGGGAGGGACAGCCCGTCGCGGCGGACGACGTGGCGGAGCTCCGCTGGTTCGGCGCCGACGAGCTTCCGAGACCGGACGAGCTCGCGTTCTCGACGGTCGAGGACGCGCTCGCCGCGTGGCGCGAGCGTCGCAGGCCGGAGGGCGGCTGAGCCCAACCGGACACGAGACCCGGCATGCCGGGCCTCGTGTCCGGGGAGGGAATGGAGGAGTGAGCTACGCGGCGGCGACGAGGCCGAGCGAGCGCTCGATCGCGCCCTTCGGCTGTGCGCCGATCACGGCGGCCGAGGGCTCCCCGTCGCGGAACAGGATCAGCGTGGGGATGGAGGCGACGCCGTAGCGCTGCTGGAGCTCGTGCTCCTGGTCGATGTTGACCTTGACGAGCTTGAGGTCCTCCGCGCGCTCCTCCGCGATGCGGTCGAGCACGGGAGCGACGGCGTGGCACGGGCCGCACCATTCCGCCCAGAAGTCCACGAGGACGGGCTTGTCGCTCTGGAGGACCTCCTCGTCGAAGGTCGAGGTCGTTACGTCGAGGGCCATTGCTTCCTTCCGTTTCGGTGGTGTCGAAGTGTCTCAGTTTCCTCAACGACGGAGGCCCAAAACTCCTTCCCTAGAATCGCGCCATGTTCGCACCCCTGCCGGACAAGCCCGATCACGACGCGCTCGAGCGCGAGATCCTCGCTCTCTGGGAGCGCGAATCGACCTTTGCGAGGCTCCGAGAGCAGAACGCGAACGGACCGCGGTTCAGCTTCGTCGACGGGCCTGTCACCGCGAACCGAATGGTCCTGGGCGTCCACACCGCCTGGGGACGGACGCTCAAGGACGTCTTCCAGCGCTACAAGGCGCTTCGCGGACACCACCAGCGCTACCAGAACGGCTTCGACTGCCAGGGGCTCTGGATCGAGGTCGGGGTCGAGCGGGAGCTCGGGCTCAACTCGAAGCGCGAGATCGAGGAGTTCGGGCTCGCCGAGTTCGCGCGCCGGTGCCGCGACGTCGTCGTGCGCTCCTCGCGCGCGCTCACGGAGGGCTCCATCCGGCTCGGCCAGTGGATGGACTGGGGGAACGACTACTTCACCTTCAGCGACACGAACATCGAGTACATCTGGCGGTTCCTGCAGCTCGTGCACGAGCGGGGCTGGCTCTACCTGGGCCACCGCTCGACGGAGTGGTGTCCACGCTGCGGCACCTCGCTCTCGCAGCACGAGCTCACCCAGGCCGGCGTCTACCAGGATCGGAGCGACCCGTCGCTCTTCGTCCGCTTTCCGCTCCTCGACCGGCCCGGCGAATCGCTCGTCATCTGGACGACCACGCCGTGGACGCTGCCCGCGAACGTCGCCGCCGCGGTCAAGCCCGACGCCGAGTACGGGCGCCGGGACAACGGCGAGTGGGTCGCGGTCGCCAGGTACCCCGAGGACCGCTTCGCGGATCGTGCGCTCGGCGCAGAGCTCGTCGGCCTGCGCTACCGCGGGCCCTTCGACGACCTCGGCCCCGGCGGCGAGGTCGACCACCGGGTCATCCCCTGGGACGAGGTCTCGCTCGAGGAGGGAACGGGGATCGTCCACATCGCGCCGGGCGCCGGACAGGAGGACTTCGAGCTCGGCCTCACCCACGAGCTTCCGGTGCTCTCACCGGTCGACGAGGCCGGCCGCTTCTACGACACGTACGGCTGGCTGCACGGGCTCTCGACGACCGAGGCGGCCGACCAGATCGTCGGTCGCCTGGCCGAGCAGGGGTTCTTGCTCGAGGCCGGCACGGTCCTCCACCGCTATCCGCATTGCTGGCGCTGCGACACGCCGCTCATCTGGCGCGTGACGGACGACTGGCTGATCTCCGTGGACGACCTTCGCCAACCGCTGCTCGACGCGAACGCGACGGTCGAGTGGACGCCTGCCTACATGGGGAAGCGCATGGACGACTGGCTGCGCAACATGGGCGACTGGAACATCTCCCGTCGTCGCTATTACGGGCTCCCGCTGCCGTTCTACCCGTGCGCGTGCGGCCATCTGAACGTGATCGGCTCGAGGGCCGAGCTCTTCCAGCGCGCGAGCGCCCCGGTCGAGGGGCTCGAGGAGCTCAGGCGTCCCTGGATCGACGACATTCGCATCCGCTGCGAGGCGTGCGGAGCGGAGGTCGAGCGGATCCTGGAGGTCGGGGACGTGTGGCTCGACGCCGGCATCGTCCCGTTCTCGACGCTCGGCTGGCAGAACCCGGAGGACGTCCCGGAGGGCTACGCGACCGGGGCCGCGCGCGGTCTGACGCACGCCGACCTGCCCGACCACACGTACTGGGAGGAGTGGTTTCCCGCTGACTGGGTCTCCGAGATGCGCGAGCAGATCCGCCTCTGGTTCTACTCGCAGCTCTTCATGTCGGTCGCGCTGACCGGGAAGGCGCCGTTCACGAGGGTGCTCGGCTACGAGAAGATGCTCGACGAGAAGGGCCGCGAGATGCACAGCTCGTGGGGCAACACGATCGACGCGCCGGACGCCTTCGCGCGGATGGGCGCCGACGTGATGCGCTGGCAGTTCTGCGCGCAGCCGCCCGACCGGAACCTCCTGTTCGGGTTCGGCCCGGCGCACGAGATCCAGCGGAGGCTCCTCACGCTCTGGAACTCGGCGACGTTCCTCGTCCAGTACGCCAACGCCGAGGGGTTCGTCCCGCGACTCGAGGACCTCGAGCGCGGTCCCGACGCAGACCTCCAGCCCCTCGACCGCTGGCTCGTCGCCCGCACGCGCCGGCTGGTGCGCGACGCGACCGAGGGATACGAGCGCTGGCTGACGGTCGACGTGATCCGGGCGTTCGAGGCGTACGTCGAGGATCTCTCCAACTGGTACATCCGGCGCTCGCGCCGCCGGTTCTGGGACGGCGACGAGGTCGCCCTCCGAACGCTCTGGCACGCCCTGGGGCAGACCATCCGCGTGATCGCACCGGTGATGCCGTTCCTCGCCGAGCACCTCTGGCAGGTGCTCGTCCGTGACGCCTGCGAGGACGCACCCGCCAGCGTCCATCTCGCGGGCTGGCCCGGGGAGCACGACGTCGACGAGGAGCTCCTCGCCGAGGTGGCCGACGTGCGGCGCGTCGTCGCGCTCGGGCACCAGGCCCGCCAGGCGGCCGGGTTCAAGGTGCAGCAGCCGCTCCGCGCGCTCGTCGTCGAGGGTGCGGAACACGCCCGCGCCCAGGCGGCGGAGATCCGCGACGAGCTGCGCGTCAAGGACGTCCGCTTCGAGACCGTCGATTCCGAGCTCCTCGTCAAGCCGAACCTCCCCGTGCTCGGCCCGAAGCTCGGGCGGGAGCTCGGCGCCGTGCGCGAGGCGCTCCGCGAGGGCGCGTTCGAGGAGCTCGACGGCGGCCGGTTCCGTGCCGCCGGTCACGAGCTCGAGCCCGACGAAGTGCTCGTCGAGCGCGCGGGCAAGGAGGGCTGGGCCGTCGCAGCCGAGGACGGCGTCACGGTCGCGCTCGACACCAACGTCGACGAGGAGCTCGACCGTGAGCGGCGCGTCTACGAGCTGATCCGCCACGTGAACGCGCTTCGCAAGGAGTCGGGGCTCGAGCTCTCGGATCGGATCGCGCTGACGATCCCCTC
>DASSVY010000143.1:0-9041 GCA_035705535.1 Gaiella sp.
GACTGGAATGAACCCCTCCGGGGTCTGCCTCACGCCGTCGATCCGCGGCCCGCGCAGGCGCGGCAAGGCGACGACTCGGTCGGCCGGGATCACGCCATCCGAGTGTGTGAGCTCCCCTGCTTCGTGCCCGACCGGACGGACGCCGCCGACGAAGGCCACACCAGCCTCGCCGAGGAGCCCCAAGACGGCATCGCTCGCCGCGCGTCCGAAAAGCTCGAGGGGCCGCAGCTCCGGGCTGACCACGCTGACGTGGCATTGCCCTGTTCCCGTGGCCACGAGATGTCGCGCGGTCATCAGCGCCAGCTCATACGCCGGCAGCGGCCAGGCCGAGCCGGAGGGGATCGCGAACACAACGCGTTCCGCCGAGCCCTGCTCGACCTCCTCGACGAGCGCGCGCAGCCGAGGACCGTCCGCAGGGCCACGGAACGTCAGCGCGCCGGTCACGGCGTCCATCGGCTCCGCCCCGCAGGCGATGAGCAACGCATCGTAGGACAAGGTCCCGCCGGCCGCGGTCCGGGCGAGCCGCCGGTCGGTGTCGACGCCCGTGATGGCCCCGAGCGTCATCCCCGCGCCGGCCCTGGCCGCGAGAAGGCCAAGATCGAAATGGCGCACGGTGCCGAGGCCGAAGGGCTCGGCGACGGAGGTCGGCCGGTACCAGAACAGCGGCTCGGGTGCGAGCAGCTCGACACGCGCGCGCCCCTCCGCGACGTCCGCGAGGGTCAGCGCGGCCTCGAGGGCTGCGACACCACCACCGGCGATGAGCACCGAGAATTCGTCCACGTCGCAATGCTGTGTGCGCCGGCAGGGCGTGCCATCCGGGATCGCACGCGCGAGCGAACGGGTTTCTACGGATCGCCGCCGCCGCCTCGGAGACAATGCCCCGCGTGTGGAGCATCGCCGGCCTGCGACTCCTCCGTCTCGCGAACCCGTTCGTGCGGGTCGTGCTCGAGTCGCGCGCACACTCGCTTCTGAGCGGACGCCTGGTCCTGCTCGCGTATCGCGGGCGCCGTTCGGGGCGGCGGTTCCGCATCCCGCTGCGGTACGCCGAGATGGAGTCAGGCGGGCTGGTCGCGGTGGCGGTGCGCCCCGAACGGAAGCAGTGGTGGCGCGCGTTCTCCGGAGCGAATCGCGCGACACTCAGGCTCCGCGGCGCACAGATCGAGGCTCGCGGTCTCGTGGTCGAGGGGGCGGCGCGCGACGCCGCGATCGGTGCGTACCTCGTCCGCTATCCGCGAAGCGGGCGGATCACCCGGGACGCAGCGGTCGTCGTCTTCAAGCCCGGAAACGGATAATCCAGGAGTGCGACTCTACGGCGACCTCGCCCCCTGGTTCCACCTGCTGACCGCACCCGAGGACTACGCGGCCGAGTCCGAGCGCTACCGAAGCCTGATCGTCGGCGCGGCGCCGGGCGCGCAGACGCTCCTGGAGCTCGGCTCCGGCGGCGGCAACAACGCTTCCCACCTCAAGGCGCACTTCGCCTGCACGTTGTCGGACGTCTCGCCGCAGATGCTCGCCCTGAGTCGCACGCTCAATCCGGAGTGCGAGCACGTTCTCGGGGACATGCGAGCGCTGCGGCTCGGACGCACGTTCGACGCGGTGTTCGTGCACGACGCCGTCGCGTACATGGCGACGGAGGACGACCTGCGCGACTGCCTCGGCACCGCATACGCGCACACCAGACCCGGAGGCGTCGCGCTGTTCGTGCCCGACCACACGCGCGAGACGTTCGAGCCGAGGACGTCGCACGGCGGTCACGACGGCGCGGACGGAAGATCGCTCCGCTATCTCGAATGGGTCACCGACCCGGATCGGAACGACACGAGCTACGAGGTCGACTACGCGGTGCTCGTGCGCGAGCCCGGCCAGGAGCCGCGCGTCGTCCACGACCACCACGTCGAGGGCCTCTTCCCGGAGCACACATGGCTGCACCACCTCGAGCGCGCCGGTTTCGAGCCCTCGGTCGACCGCGGCCTGCCCGACCCGGAGGACGACACCTCGCAGACCGCCTTCGTTGCGCGCAGGCCGGCCTGACCCGCGCCTGCCGGAGGCCGACCTCAGACGGGGCGGACGGCGGCGCCGGTCGCCTCGACGTCCTTCGCGATCTGTGCGATCAGGCCCTCTTCGGAGTCGAACACCGCCTCGTCGCGGAGGCGCTCCCACAACTCCACGACGAGCCGCGAGCCGTAGAGGTCCCCGTCGAAGTCGAGGAGAAACGGCTCGATCCGGCGCTCCGTGCCGCCGTAATGCGGGTTCGTCCCGATCGACACGGCCGCGCGGTGCCCGAGCGCCTCGCCGGCGTAGATGCCGTAGCGCGGGCAGACGAGCTCGGCGGCCATCGCGATGTTCGCGGTCGGGTAGCCGAGCGTGCCGCCCCGCTGGTCGCCCGCCACCACGGTGCCGTCGAGCTCGAACGGACGACCCAGCATCGACGCGGCTACGGCCAGCTCACCGTCGCGCACGGCGTCCCGGATCGCGGTGGACGAGACGCCCTCGATCTCCTCGACGTCCAGCACCGTCAATCCAAGCTCGCGGAGCGTGTCGACACTGCCTGCCCGCTTGTTGCCGAACCGGAAGTCCTCGCCGACCGCCACCGCCTCCGCCCCGATCCCGCGAAGGTAGGTCTCGACGAACTGCTCGGGCGTGAGCCGCATGAACTCGGGCGTGAACGCGGCGACGAGCGTGTCCGCGATTCCGGCCTCCGCGAGCAGCTCGAGGCGCCGCTCGAGCGTCGTCAGCAGCTCCACGCGGTTGCCGAGGACGATCCGCGGGTGCGGGTCGAGCGTGATCACGGTGGGCTCGAGGCCCGACTCGACGGTCGCACGCAGCACGGAGCGGTGCCCGCGGTGGACGCCGTCGAAGGTGCCGATGGCAACCGCGCGAGGGCGCCGGTCGAGCTGCGAGGGTTCGCGTGCAGTCTTCATCGCGTCGCGGAGTCTCGCACCGTCGCCAGGCGTGGCAGCGCCTCCTCGAGCGGGATCACGCGCGTCTCGTCCGACTCCTCCACGCCGAACGGCCCGATCTCGGTCCGTCGCAGGCTCAGGCAATGGCCACCGAGCGCGCCCGCCAGCGCCCGGACGTACGTCCCCGAGCCGACCCGGAGATCGAGGCGGGCGACGCCGTCGTCGTACGAGACGAGGTCGAGGCTGTGGACGCGCATCACCCGCGTCGGCATCTCGACGTCCACGCCCTGCCGGTGCAGCCGATAGGCGCGGGTGCCGCCGATCTTCACCGCGGAGGCGGCCGGGATCGGCAGCTCGACGTCGCCTCGGAGCCCCTCGAGCGACTGCCTCAGCTCGTCACCGGTGGGCGCCGGGTGCTCGTCGAGCGCCTCGCCCTCCGGGTCGCCCGTCGTCGTCCGCATGCGCAGGTCGACGTCGGTGAGGTAGCGCTTGTCGAGCTTCATGAATCGGTCCTGGAGCGACGTCGCGCGACCGGAGAGCAGGATCAGCAGGCCCGTTGCGAAGGGATCCAGGGTGCCCGCATGCCCCGTCTTCGCGCCGGTCCGCGAGCGGACGCGCGCGACGATCGCAAAGGAGGACGGCCCGGGCGGCTTGTCGGCGAGAATCACGCCGGTCGGCTCGAGCCGTTTCGGGATGGGCATTAGCTGGTTGATCGGAAATTGGCGTGACATCCGGGGGCGTCCCAGACCAAGCAGGGCGGCACGGTCGGTTTCGGCGTGTACCCGAAGGTACGCGCCGGAACCGAACGGTTCGATCCGGCGCCGCGTCTGGGGCGCCATCCGGTTCGCGCTGATTTCGGATCAACCATCTAGCTACGGCTCGCCGGCCCCGTTCGCCGCTGCGAACGCGTCGACGATGCGCCGTGTGATCTCGTCCATCGCGAGGTCGGTCGAGAACCCCGCCGCCCGGCGGTGGCCGCCGCCGCCGAACGTCCGCGCGATCGCCGAGACGTCGACGCCGTCCGGATGCGAGCGCAGCGATCCCTTCCGTCGGCTCGCGGCGCCGTCGGGCAGCTCCCGGACGAGGGCGACGAGCTCGGCGCCGTCGACGGAGCGAAGGTGGTCGATGATGCCCTCGGAGTACGGCTCCTCCGCCCCGGCCGCCTCGAAGTCTTCCCGTCTCAGCTCGGAGATCACGACCCGTCCCCCGGCGAGCTCCGTCGCGTGCTCCAGCGCCCGCGCCAGGAGCTTGAGCTTGGCGAACGGCGTCGACTCGTACACCTCGACGAACACCTTCCCCACGTTCGCCCCGTCCTCGACGAGCCCCGCCGCGAGCCGGAGCGCCTTCGGCGTCGTGTTCGAGTATTGGAAGCGGCCGGTGTCGGTCACGATCGCCGTGTAGAGCGCCTCCGAGAGCTCCGGCGTCCGCTCGACGCCGAGACGGTCGAAGGCGTCGGCGAGGACCTCGGCCGTCGAGGACGCGTCGTCGACGACGAGGTTCACCGTGCCGAACCGGGAGTTGTCGTGGTGGTGATCGATGTTGACGCTCGACGCGGCGGAGTGGAGCAGCGTCGGCTCGACGATGCGGCTCTCCTGCGCGCAGTCGACGGCGACGAGGACGCGCTCTCCGACGTCGGCTGGGGCCTCGCGCACCAGACCTCTCTCCTCGAGCCGCAGGAATGCGTACTCACCGGGGAGCGGCTGCGGGCCGCCGAGCACCATCACCGAATCCTTCCCGAGCTGGACGAGGGCGAGGTGCGTCGCGAGCAGCGAGCCGAGGGCGTCGCCGTCGGGATTGTCGTGGGACGTGACGACGAAACGGTCGTGGGCCCGCAGCGCCTCGACGACTGCATCCATGTCACTCGGGGGCATCGTCGTCTCCGTCGGGCGGCGCGAGCTCGTCGATCAGCTGAGTCATGCGGACGCCGTGCTCGACCGCGCGATCGTAGACGAACTCCAGCCGTGGCGTCCGCCGCAGGCCCAGCTCGCTCCCGATCCGCGCCTGGAGAACGCCGGCGGCTCCGTCGAGCGCCCGTAGCGTCTTCTTGCGCTGGCCCTCGCCGCCGAAGACGCTGACCCAGACCTTCGCGTGGTCGAGGTCGCTCGTAGTCTCGACCGCGGTGACGGTGACGAAGCCGATCCGCGGGTCCTTGAGAGTGGGGATCGCCTCCGAGAGCACCTGCTTGACCGCCTCGTCGACACGGCGCATCCGCCCGCTCATCGGTCGCCGTCCTCGAGATGGACGAGGTCGCGCTCGCACGCTCCGAGCTCGAACGCCTGGCCCGAGAGCCAGCGCTCCGCCTCGTCGAGCAGCCGCGACGCGTCCCCGGCCTCCCGTGTCACGCAGGCGAGCGTCAGCTGGGCGCGCTGCCAGACCTCGTGGTGGTCGACCTCCGCAATCGAGCAGCCGAGCCGGTTCGCGAGCTGCTGCTTCACGGAGCGGAGATGCATCCGCTTCTCCTTGAGCGAGTGGCTCTGCGGGAAGTGGAGCTCGAACGAGAGGATGCCGACGAAGCCGCTGGACATGTTCGGATTCCGTTGTCGCCCGCCGGAAGGAACGCAACGCGCCCTACCGTAGTGGAAATCGTGCGCCGATTTGCCCTGCTCACAGCCGTTCTTGCCTGCTCGCTCGCGGCCTGGGCGTCCCCGTCCTCGGCCGGTCAAGGGACCGTCTTGAACTACGGGGACTCCCTCGCGGTCGGCACGCAGCTCTACCTCGGGAGCTATCTGTCCGGCTGGGCCGTCCGCAACGAGACCGAGATCAGCCGCCACGCCGCGGACGTCCCCGGCGCGCTCCGCAGCCTCGGCTCGGCCCTGCCGCGCGTGATCGTCGTGAGCGCGGGCACGAACGACGACCCGGGCACGGTGTCCCGATTCGCGCGGACGGTGCGTGACACCGTCGCCGTCGCCGGGAGCTCCCGCTGCGTGATCTGGGCGACGATCGTCCGACCGCCCTACGCGGGCGTCTCGTACTCCGGCTACAACGGCGCGCTTCGGACGCTCGCGAAACGGCATCCGACCCTGCACGTCCTCGACTGGGCGGCGATGGCGGATGCGCATCCCGGCTGGTTCGGCTCGGACGGTGTCCATCCGTCGATGACGGGCTACCGGGCGAGGGCGGCCGCGACCGCCCGGCTCATCCGCACCGCCTGCTGAGGCGCCTATTCGGCCGCCGCGCCGCTCGGCGCGAGCTCGGTGCGCTCGACCTCGCGGGTCTCGAAGACCTCGAGGACGTCGCCTTCCTTCACGTCGTTGAAGCCGTCGAGCAGGATCCCGCACTCGAAGCCCTCGGCGACCTCGCGTGCGTCCTCCTTGAAGCGCTTGAGCTGCGCGATCGAGGTGTCCTGGACAACCGTGCCGTCGCGGACGACGCGGACGTGCGCGCCGCGGCGGACGACGCCGTTCGTGACCATGCAGCCCGCGATCGTGCCGAGCCGCGAGACCTTGAAGAGCGCGCGCACCTCGGCCTCGCCGAGCACCTCCTCGGTGGTGACGGGAGAGAGCATCCCGACGAGCGCCTGCTCGATGTCCTCGGTGAGCTTGTAGATCACGCGATACGTGCGGATGTCGACGCCCTCGCGCTCGGCGAGCTGCCTGGCCTCGGCGCTCGGACGGACGTTGAAGCCGATCACCAGCGCGTTCGAGGCCGAGGCGAGGTTCACGTCGTTCTCGGTGATCCCGCCGACCCCGGTGTGGATCACGTTTACGCGCACCTCGGGGTGCTGGATCTTCCCGAGCTCGCCGACGAGCGCCTCGACCGAGCCCTGGACGTCGCCCTTGAGGACGATGTTGAGCTCCTGCACGGCGCCCGCCTGCATCTGCTCGAAGAGCGTCTCGAGCGAGAGACCGCTCGTGGCCGAGCGCTGCGCGAGCTGCTCGCGCCGGAGCCGCTCGGAGCGCTTCTCGGCGAGGTCCTTCGCCTGCCGCTCGTGCTCGACGACGCGCGACAGCTCGCCGGCAACCGGCGGATGGTCGAAGCCGAGGATCTCGACCGGCTCGCCCGGGCCGGCCTCCTTGACGCGCTCGCCGCGATAGTCGTAGAGGGCGCGCACCTTCCCGGCCGCGTCCCCGGCCACGATCGCGTCCCCCACGCGGAGCGTGCCGCGCTGGACGAGCATCGTCGCAACCGGCCCGCGCCCGACGTCCAGGCGCGACTCGATGATCGGCCCCGAGGCGTCGGCCTTCGCGTTCGCGCGGAGGTCGAGCTCTGCGTCCGCGACGAGCAGGATCTTCTCGAGCAACTCGTCGAGCCCGGTCTGCTGCTTCGCCGAGACGGCGGCGAACTGCGTCGCGCCGCCCCAGTCCTCGGGCTGGAGGCCCTCGGAGGCCAGCTCGGTCTTCACGCGGTCGGCGTTGGCATCCGACACGTCGATCTTGTTGATCGCGACGACGATCGGCACCTCGGCCGCGCGCGCGTGGCTGATCGATTCCTTCGTCTGCGGCATCACCCCGTCGTCGGCGGCGACGACGAGCACCGCGATGTCGGTGACCTTGGCGCCTCGGGCCCGCATCGCGGTGAACGCCTCGTGGCCCGGCGTGTCGAGGAAGGTCAGCTTCCTCCCGTCGACGTCGGCCTGGTACGCGCCGATGTGCTGCGTGATCCCGCCGGCCTCCGTGTCGACGACGGAGGTGGAGCGGATCGCGTCGAGGAGCGTCGTCTTGCCGTGGTCGACGTGGCCCATGATCGTGACGACCGGTGGTCGCGCGCTCAGGTCCGCCTCGGCGTCCTCGACGATCTCGGGCTCCTCGTCGTCGGCTGCGTGCTTGACCGTCACCTCGCGGCCGACCTCGGCCGCGATCAGCTCGACCTCGTCGTCCGAGAGCGACTGGGTCGCGGTCCGCATCTGACCGAGCCCCATGAGGATCTTGATGATCTGGGACATCGGGACGCCGAGCGCGCCCGAGAGGTCCTTCACGGTGACGCCCGACTCGACGGTGACCGGGCCGGTCGGCGGCGGGGCCGGCGTGCGGGGCGCAGCCTGCTGGGAGCGGTCGCGCGCGGCGCGCGCGTCACGTCCGCGGGCCGAGCCGCCCTCGATCACGACGCGGCGGCGCCTGCCTCCCTGCCCGCCTCCGCGTGGACGGATCGGGCGGTTCGGTCTGTTCGGTCCGTCAGCCATGCGACCCCTCAGTGTAGAGACGCGCGAGAGACGGCTCGACGCGGACGGCTCGCCTCAGCGAGCGGGCGAACGCGCGACGTCGCATCGCCTGCTCGAAACACGCCGCCTCACGGCACGTGTACACGCCGCGGCCACTGGCGGTCTCCCCCACGCTCAGCACGCCGTCCCGTGCCGTGAACCGGACGAGCTCGCGCTTCGGCGCGCGGCGGCCGCACCCGACACAGGTCCTGAGCGGCGCAGCGTGCTCACGCGTCGCCGCGCGCCTCCTCGGCCCCGTCCCCGGGCGATGCCTCGGCCGACTCGGCTGCTTCGGCGGCGAGCTCGACGTCGGCGAGGGCGCCATCGATCGCCTCGAAGGGCGCATCGGCGACGGCGACCTCCGTCGCGACGCCGCCCGCGCTCTCCGTCTCGGTCTCGTCGTCGCCGGACGCGGCGGCGCTCCCGTCGGACAGCGGCACCGCAGCGCCGCGCTCGGCGGCGGTCGGGTCGTCGGCGAGCGCCTGGTGGGCCGGGACGCCGCAGTAGCGGGTCCCGGGCAGCGCGGCGTTCGGGCAGCGCTTGCCGTTGGAGAGGAGCGCGGCGCACCGGCCGGAGAAGTCCCCGGCGCCCTCGTCCGCGCCCGCGAAGGCGGCGTCCGCCTCCTGCTGCGCGAACTCACTGTCCGACTTGATGTCGACCTTCCACCCGGTGAGGCGAGCTGCGAGGCGGGCGTTCAAGCCCTCCTTGCCGATTGCGAGCGCGAGCTGGTCGTCGGGGACGACGACGGTCGCCTCGCGGGCCTCGTCGTCGAGGTAGACCTCGCGGACGCGTGCCGGCGACAGAGCCTTCGCGACGAACCGCGCCGGCTCCGGGTTCCACGGGATGATGTCGATCTTCTCGCCGCGCAGCTCGGAGACGACCATGCGCACGCGCGAGCCGCGCGGCCCGACGCACGCGCCGACCGGGTCGACGCCCTGGGCGTGCGACTCGACCGCGATCTTCGAGCGATACCCGGGCTCCCGGGCGACGCCTCGGATCTCGAC
>DASSVY010000144.1:0-4122 GCA_035705535.1 Gaiella sp.
CTCGAGCCCGGTGAGACGCTCGTCGTGCGCGGCTCGGAGCTGCGGCGCCTCGCACGGCAGCACGCATCCGTCGACGAGGTTCTCGTCCGGCTCCTCGCGGAGCGCGTCGCGGCGCTGTCCGAGCGGCTCGTCGAGGCGTACACCGTCGGCGCCGAGACGCGCGTCGCGCGCAGGGTGCTCGAGCTCGCTCACGTCTTCGGCGGCGCTCCGCCGGTCGCGATCCCGCTCATCCAGGAGGACATCGCGGCCCTCGCCGGGACGTCCCGTGCGACCGTCAACCGCGTCCTCCGCGACGCGGAGAGGCGCGGGATCGTGCAGCTCCGGAGGGGCCGCACCGTCGTCCTCGACGGGGACGGGCTCACCCGGCTCGCGCAGCTGAGGGACAGGAATCCCGCCGATCGCCCCTAACTGGGGCGTATGGCCGTCCGCGCGCCGCAGCTCCACCACGCCCTCCGCGCGTTCACCCTCGGCGCCTTTGCGTACCTCCTCCGCGAGCTCGACGACGCAGGCGAGGCGCTGCCGTTCGCATTCGAGGAGCACGGCGGGCGCGACGGCCCGGCGCTGTACGAGTACCGGCCGCTCGTGCGCGACTTCGTCGAGGCCCGCGCGGGCCGCCTCCGTGGCCGCGACGACGCGACCATCGCTCTCGAGGAGCTCCACCGCGAGCGCGCCGCCTCGATCTACGCGCGCGCGCACGCGGGCCGCGAGCCGTCCGAGGACGACGCTCTGTTCCGCACGGTGCTCGTCGATCTCCTCGTGCGCGTCGCCGAGGCATGTGGCGGCTTCGACTGGGACGACGAGGCGTTCGACCGCTGTTACGCGGAGCTGGAGCGCTCGCTGTTCGGCGAGAGCCGCTCCTACGCGGCCGTCGCTCCGCTCGTCGGGCTGACGAGCGGCATCCAGCGCGAACTGGGACCGGGCATTCGCGTTCGCGTCGCCGCCGACGGCGAGCTCTCCCGCCACTGGCCCGAGGCGCGCGGCCTGCTCCCGACGGGCTTCGGTCACGAGGCCGACCGCTACTGCGTGCTCGAGCTGCGCTCGGCGCTCGGCGCGGAGGAGGACGTGCCCGACGCGCCCGCGGAGATCGCCGACGCCGTCAGCGCGATCCGGCTCGCGACCGCGGCGCCGCTGGCCGCCGGCCCGGTCCTCTTCGAGACGCTCGACGGACGGCCGTACGGCATCCGGCCCGTCCTCCCGATCGCGGCGACGCAGCCGCCCGGAGAGCCGACGCGGCTCGACGAGTTCCGCGCCGCGCTCGCCGCCGAGCTGCTCGTCCGGCTGGGGCTCGCGGACGGCGACACGACCCTCGCCGAGGCGCTCGACCGCTGGGAGCTCTCGCTCTTCCAGCACGAGCCCTTCAAGTCCGAGCAGCTTCGCAGCGCCCTCGCCACGCTCTTCGGCTCGGCCTGGCCCCTGCGGGTCGCGGTTCTCCTCGAGCTCGAGACCGACCGCCGGGAGGCGCTTCACGGCGCGCTCGAACGCCTCTGCGACGGGGAGGAGGCGGAGAGCCCGGCCCGCGAGGCCGTGCGGCGCTCTCTCGTCGAGGTCCTGCGCGACGGCGACCGACACGCGCTCGGCACGCGCCTCGATCGCACGCTGCTCGGACTGGGGACGCCAGAGCACCTTCGCGCCGCGTCCTAGAGCGCTCTCCTCTTCGAAGGCCGGGCGCACGCGAGCCTTTGCCGACGTCGTCCCGAAGTCGGCACGAACGCGGCACACACCCGTCACCGGGACGGGGCTACGGTCGCCTCATGGAGGAAGCGCGGAGCGTGCTCGAGCGGTTCGAGCGGATCGAGTCCTTGCGACGGGCGAACGCGGGCCCGGTCGAGCTTCTCGGCGAGCTCCGCGCTCTCCTCCGAGAGGCAGAGGCGTGGGCGCGGGCGGAAGGAGGTGATGCCGGCGATGCCGCCGTGGCGCGACTGCGGGAGGCGTTGGCGCGTGACATGATCGGAGCGTGATCGCGCATTGGGACGACGTCCCGGTCGTTCGACGCGAAGAGGGCCACATCCGCGGCGACTGGCAGTCGCTGACGGGGGACGAGTCCGTCACGATCGGCGTGAAGCGGATCCGGGTGCCGGCGGGCTCCTGGTCGACCCCGCTCCACCTCGAGGGCTCGGAGGAGGAGATCTTCTTCGTCCTGGCCGGCACGGGCGTCTCGGTGCAGCGCATCGGCGACGAGGAGCACACGTTTCCCGTCGGGCCAGGCGATTGTCTCGTCCATCTCGCGCTCGTCCATGCGCATACGCTCCAGGCCGGCCCCGACGGCCTCGACGTGCTCGCCTTCGGGCAGCGCCACTACGCGCGGAACACGCTGTTGCCCCGCGCGGGGGTCTCGTGGCTCGGCCCGACATGGGTGCTGCAGGGCGAGCCGGCCGACCATCCGTGGAAGCGGGAGGCAGCAGTGGGGCCGCCGGAGATCGGCGAGGCCGGCGAGCGGCCACCGCATGTCGTCAACGTCAGCGAGGTCGAGCCGACCACACGCCTCGGCGCGACCGTCGAGCGGAGCGTCCGCAACCTCGGCCGTGCGGCCGGGTCGTTCGCGACCGGCCTCTGCCTGTTCGAGGTAGCGGCCGGCAAGCTGCACAACCCACCGCACTGTCACAACGCAGAAGAGGAGATCTTCGTCATCACGGCGGGCACGGGGACGCTCGGGCTCTGGCGCGGCGCACGCGCTGACGGACCGGACGAGGAGCATGCGGTTCGAGCGGGAAGCGTCGTCGCCCGCCCGGCCGGGACCCGCGTCGCCCACGCGTTCCGCGCCGAAGACGGCGGCCTGGAGTTCCTCGCCTACGGGACACGCGACCCGCGCGACGTCACGTACTACCCGCGGTCGCGCAAGGTCTCGCTCCGCGGTCTGGGTGTGATCGGCCGTCTCGACCTGCTGGACTACTGGGATGGCGAGGATTGACGCGGCGTGAAGGAGTCGACGGGACCGCGGTGAACGAAGCGGAGTCATGGGGCTCATCCGCCTGCTGCCGCGACACGGTGGCTCACCGCCTGCACCGGCTCCGGTGCGCGAATCCGGGCACGTCGAGCGGCTCCCGGAGCCGGTCGTGAGCGAGCCCGCCGAAACCGCGCCCGAGAGTGCTCCCGACGTTCCCGCGATTCCCGCGGGTGCCGCCGAGCCGGCCGAGGACACCGCGGGTGCGACGCGGTCGGCGACGCGCGTCATCGCGCTCGCAAACCAGAAGGGTGGCGTCGCGAAGACGACGACGACGCTGAACCTGGGCGTCGCATTCCGGGAGATGGGGCACCGCGTCCTCCTCGTCGACCTCGACCCGCAGGGCAACCTCACGATGAGCCAGGGGTTGAACCCCGACGCGATCGAGCGCTCGATGTTCGACGTGCTCGTCCATCGGGTGCCGATCTCCGAGGTGATCGAGCAGCGCGAGGTCGACCTCGCGGTCGCGTCGATCGACCTCGCGGGTGCAGAGCTCGCGCTCAGCGCGCTGATCGGCAGGGAGCGCTCGCTCGAGAAAGCGCTCGCCCAGGTGCGCGCGCAGTACGACTTCGTGCTGATCGACACGCCGCCCTCCCTCGGCCTGCTGACGATCAACGCATTCGTCGCGGCGACCGGCGTCATCGTCCCGGTGCAGTGCGAGTACCTCTCGCTGCGCGGCCTCGTACAGCTCGAGAACACGCTCGCGATGGTGCGCGAGAACCTCAACCCGCACGTCGCGGTCGAAGGGATCGTCGCGACGATGTTCGACGGGCGCACGCTGCACTCGCGTGAGGCGATCGAAATCCTCGAGGAGAACTTCGGAGACCTCGTCTACCGTACGCGGATCAGGAAGACCGTCCGATACGCGGAGGCTCCCGTGAAGGGAAGCTCCGTCCTCAAGTACGACCCGACCGGCGCCGCGGCGGAGGCATACCGCGAGCTGGCCCGCGAGGTCGTCGCTGCGAAGGAGGCCCAGGATGGCGCGCAAGCGCGCGAGCATGCGTGAGGGGCCGCTCGCCGAGCTCTTCCGCGCGACCGAGGCCGCGCAGAGAGCACAGGGCGAGCAGCAGGCCGAGAGCGAGGCTGCGCCGACGCAGCCCGAGCCGACCCGTCCCGAGCCTGTCCAGCCGGTTCAGCCCGAGCTTCCGATCGAGCCTCGGTCCGAGGACGTGACGCTCGAG
>DASSVY010000145.1:0-8422 GCA_035705535.1 Gaiella sp.
CTGAAGGTCTACGCCGGCCCCGAGCACCCGCATGCCGCGCAGGCGCCGAAGGAGCTCCAGATCTGATGGCCGAGCTCGCGTCGTATCGCGGCACCGGCAAGCGCAAGACGTCGGTCGCGCGCGTCATCCTCCGTCCCGGCGACGGGAGCACGTGGGTCAACGGCCGCACGATCGAGGAGTACTTCCCGCGCGCGTCGCAGCGGACGCTCGCGCTCGCTCCGCTTCGGGTCGCCGAGGCCGAGGGCCGCTACGACCTCCGCGTGCGCGTGCACGGCGGCGGCATCAGCGGTCAGGCGGGCGCCGTCCGGCACGGGATCGCGCGCGCGCTCGTCGACGCAGATCCGGAGCTCCGCGTGCCGCTCAAGCGGCAGGGCTTCCTCACGCGGGACGCCCGCAAGGTCGAGCGCAAGAAGGCCGGCCTGCACAAGGCGCGCAAGGCGCCGCAGTTCAGCAAGCGCTAGGCGCTTCCCTTGCGGGAAGTGCCTCGACCGACCACTGTTGGTCGGTGGGGAGAACGTCGTTGAGGGAGACTCGGGGCCTACACGTGGACGGGCTGCTCGCCGCAGGCGAGCCGCGGAGGAGACGCTGGTTCGGGACCGACGGCGTCCGCGGCGTCGTCGGCGAGACCCTGACGCCGCAGCTCGTCGAGCGGCTCGGGCGGGCCGTGACCCTCTGGTCGGGCCGCGGCCGCGTTCTCGTCGGCCGGGACACACGCGGCTCCGGGCCCGAGCTCGAGGAGGCGCTCGCGCGCGGCATCGTCGAGGCGGGTGGAACGGCCGTCCTCGCGGGCGTGCTGCCGACGCCCGCCGTCGCGCTTCTCGCCCAGGACCTCGGGCTCGTCGTCTCCGCGTCCCACAACCCACCCGAGTACAACGGCGTCAAGGTCTTCGACCACGAGGGGCACAAGCTCGTCGACGCCGACGAGCTCGAGATCGAGGCCCTGATGGACACCCCGGGCCCCGGCGGCGGCTCGATCGAGCACGTCGAGCACGCCGCGGCGGGGTACGTCGACCACGTCGTCGAGCACTTCGGCTCGGACCTCTCGGGCCTGCGGATCGCGGTGGACTGCGCGAACGGCGCCTACTCGGACATCGCGAGGGCGGTCTTCGAGCGCCTCGGCGCCGACGCGACGTCGATTGCGAGCACTCCCGACGGAACGAACATCAACGTCGGGTGCGGCGCGACCGACCTCTCGCTGCTGCGCTCGACGGTGCGCGCCGGCTCCTACGACCTCGGTGTCGCGTTCGACGGCGACGGCGATCGGATGCTCGCGGTCGACGCCTCGGGCGAGACGGTCGACGGAGACCAGATTCTCGCGATCTGCGCACTCGCCCTCCAGCCGGAGCTCGTCGTCGTCACGACGATGACGAACCTCGGGCTCCACCGGTTGATGGACGAGCACGGGATCCGGGTGGTGACCACCGACGTCGGCGACCGCTACGTGCTGGAGGCGCTGCACGCCGAGGGCGGCGTGCTCGGCGGCGAGCAGTCCGGGCATCTCATCGTGCTCGACGGCCACGTCACCGGCGACGGGCTCGCCGCGGCGCTGACGCTCTGCAAGGCGCTCGACGGACGGCCCCTGGCCGAAGCCACTGCGGTGATGCCGCGCTTCGCGCAGGCGAAGGAGAACGTCCGCGTCCACGGCGCCGAGGTGCCCGCCCCGGTCGTCCGGGAGGTCGAGCGACTCAACGGCGAGCTCGTCGGTCGCGGACGCGTCCTCGTCCGCCCCTCGGGTACCGAGCCGCTGATCCGCGTGCTCGCCGAGATGGAGACGATGGAGGAGGCCGAGGCCCTCTGTGCTAGCATCGCCAGCCTCGTTCGACGGGAGGCCGCGACCGCCTGAAGTCCCTGCAAATGGGGTCAGACGGGACGGATTCGCCGGCGGGACAGACGCGACGAGAGAGGAGCCACGATGTGCGGGATCATCGGATACGTCGGGCCCCGTGAATGCCAGCCGCTGCTGCTCCACGGCCTCCAGCGCCTCGAGTACCGCGGGTACGACTCCGCGGGGATCGCGCTTCTCGAAGAACACGGTCTCCACTACGCCCGCGCGGTCGGGAACCTCGCCAACCTGCGCGAGCGGGCGGGGGTCTATGCGTCGCCTGCGACCACCGGGCTCGGGCACACGCGCTGGGCGACCCACGGTGGCGTGACCGAGGAGAACGCGCACCCGCTCGCCGCCGAGGAGCCCGAGCAGCTCGCGATCGTGCTCAACGGCATCGTCGAGAACTACCGCGAGCTCCGCGAGCGCCTGCTCGAGAACGGCCACGCCTTCTCGTCCGAGACGGACGCCGAGACGGTCACGCACCTCATCGAGGAGCACTACGACGGCGACCTCGTCGAGGCGGTGCGGCTCGCCTACGCCGAGCTCGAGGGGCATTTCGCGTTCGTGGCGATCCACCGCGACCACCCCGGCGTGCTCGTCGGCGCCAGGCTCCAGTGCCCGATGGTCGTCGGGCTGGCCGAGGGCGAGACCTACCTCGCCTCCAACGCCGCTGCGTTCCTGAGGGAGACGCGCGTCGTGCAGTTCCCGAACGACGGCGAGGTCGCGGTCGTGACGCCCGAGGGGTCGAGCTTCCTCCGCGCGTCCGACGGCGCACCCGTCCAGCACGAGGTCGTCGAGCTCGACTGGGACGACGAGGGGGCCGTCAAGGCCGGCTACGAGACGTTCATG
This sequence comes from Gaiella sp., assembly GCA_035705535.1. Taxonomy (GTDB): domain Bacteria; phylum Actinomycetota; class Thermoleophilia; order Gaiellales; family Gaiellaceae; genus Gaiella. The sequence goes on from DASSVY010000145.1 coordinate 2,675, forward strand.
CTCAAGGAGATCCACGAGCAGCCCGACGCCGTCGCGGAGACGATCGGCGACCGGCTGCGCAAGGGGAGGCTCGTCCTCGAGGGGCTCGGGATGGACGACGACGAGCTCCGCGAGCTGAGCCGGATCGTGATCCTGTCCGCCGGGACCAGCTACCACGCCGCGGTCGCGGCGCGATACGCGATCGAGGAGTGGGGGCGGGTGCCCGTCGAGCACGACATCGCCTCCGAGTGGATCTACCGCAACCCGGTGCTCGACCGCGACACCCTCGTGATCGGCATCTCCCAGTCCGGCGAAACCCGCGACACGATCGAGGCGATGAAGCTGGCGCGCCAGATGGGCGCCCACACGGTCGCGATCACGAACATGATGGGATCGCAGATCACACGCGAGGTCGACTCGGTGCTCTACACGCGCGCCGGGCTCGAGGTCAGCGTGGCCGCGTCGAAGACGTTCACCGCGCAGCTCAGCCTCCTGTTCCTCGTGGCGCTCAAGCTGGCGCAGGTCCGCGGGACGATGCCGCCCGGCGAGCTCGAGTACATCGTCAACGCCGTCTACGCGCTGCCGGCGAAGATCAAGCAGTTCCTCGACGGCGACCACCCGATCGACGAGATCGCGCGGCGCTTCCACGACAAGCCGTTCTTCCTCTATCTCGGCCGGAACATCGGCCTCCCGGTGGCGCTCGAGGGCGCGCTCAAGTTGAAGGAGATCTCGTACATCCCGACCGAGGCCTATTCGGCCGGCGAGATGAAGCACGGCCCGATCGCCCTGCTCGACGAGAACACGCCGGTCGTCGTCGTCGCGACCCGCATGGAGCGCGTCTACGACAAGCTCGTCTCGAACATCCAGGAAGTGCGTGCCCGCGGCGCCCACGTGATCGCGATCGCCTCGGACGGGAACGAGGACATCCAGCACCACGCCGACGACGTGATCTACGTGCCGAAGGCTCCGGCCTTCCTCTCCGCCGCGCTGGCGGTCGTCCCGCTCCAGCTGCTCGCCTACCGCATTGCCCGCCTGCGCGGCCTCAACGTCGACCAGCCGCGAAATCTGGCGAAGACGGTCACGGTCGAGTAGCCCGCCGAGCCGGTCCGCAGCAGCTCGCGGCCGGGCGACGTAAGCTCTCCCCGCCGTTTCGACAGCGATTCAGGGGAGAACATCATGCGTCGTAGCCTCGCCCTCGCCGTGGTCCTGCTCGTCTGTGGGCTCGTCGGCCCATCCGTAGCCTCCGCAGCGTCGTCCGACCTCTTCTTCTCGGAGTACGTCGAGGGGACGTCGAACAACAAGGCGCTCGAGGTCTACAACGGCACGGGCGCACCCGTGAATCTCGGAACCGACGGCTACAACGTCCAGATGTTCTTCAACGGCTCGGCGACCGCCGGTCTGACGATCAACCTCACCGGGACGGTCGCGAACGGCGACGTCTTCGTCCTCGCCAACTCGTCCGCGGGCGCGCCGATCCTCGCCGTCGCCGACCAGACGAACGGTGCAGGCTGGTTCAACGGCGACGACGCCGTCGTCCTCCGCAAGGGCACGACGGTGCTCGACGTCATCGGGCAGGTCGGCTTCGACCCCGGCTCCGAGTGGGGGACCGGCCTGACGAGCACGGCCGACAACACGCTCCGCCGCAAGCCGGCGATCACCGACGGCGATCCGAACGGCTCCGACGCCTTTGACCCGGCGACGGAGTGGGACGGCTTCGCGACCGACACCTTCGACGGCCTCGGCTCCCACAACGGCGTCGTCGCCACGTGCCCGACGTCGCTCTCGGTCCTGCAGGGCACGACCGGAACCGCGACGGTCTCCGCCACGGATCCGGACGGGACCGTCACGTCACTGACGCTGGGCGCGGTCTCGCCCGCGCCCGCCGCGGGCTCGATCTCACTCACCGGCGTCACGCCGGCATCCGGGGTCGGCGGCACGGCGAGCGGGACGCTGAACGTCGCAGATGTCCCGGTTGGGTCGTACACAGTGGAGATCGACGCCGCGAACGACGACGCCACACCTCAGACCGACTCCTGCACGACGGCGGTCAACGTCCAGCAGGTGCTGCGCGTGTCGGACGTGCAGGGCTCGGTCAGCGACCTCGACTCGGGACCGGCCCATCGCTCGTTGCTCGCGCCGCCCACGGGGAACGGGTCGTCGAGCGCGTCGTACTTCGTGCGTGGGGTGATCACCCAGAAGACGCTCGCGCGCACGGCCGCGGGCGCTTCGCAGAACGGCTTCTTCCTCCAGGACACGCTCGCGCAGTCCGACGACGACCCGAACACCTCCGACGGCGTGTTCGTGTTCATGGGGAGCTTCACCTCGCTGATCGGTGGCTACGTGCCCCGGGTGGGTGACGAGGTGATCCTCAACGCGCGTGTCTCCGAGTTCTTCAACATGACCGAGCTCTCGAGTGCCTCTCTCGTGCAGCTCGTCAACCCGATGCTGGACGTCGGCGTGGTCGCGCCGGCCTTCGACGCGAACCCGCCCGACGACCTCGAGGCGGCGGGCCGGTACTGGGAGCGGCGCGAAGGCATGCGTGGGCGCGTTCCTGCCGGCGCCGTCGTCACCGGCGGACGCGACGTCTTCGCCTCGACGGCGGACAGCGAGGTGTGGCTCGTGCGCGGCGACTCGGCCGTCGCGCAGCGCAGCAACCCCTACGCCCGGCGCGCGTTCCGCGACGCGCATCCGCTCGACAACAAGCCGGGCCTCGTCGACGACGGGAACGGCTACCGCATCCTGCTCGGGCCGCTCGGCGTGAAGGCCACAGCCGGTGACAACCTCGCCCTGCTGGCGCCCGCCCGGGTGTTCGACTCGCTCCACACGGCGGTCGTCGGCGGCGTCGACTTCTCCTTCGACAAGTACCGGATCAACCCCGCAGAGCAGCCGGTCCTCGACCCGGGTGTCGACCCCTCCCTCAACGCGCCGCCTGCCGCGTTCGACCGCGGCGGGGCGTACAGCATCGCGAACTTCAACGTCGAGAACCTCTACGACTACCGCGACGACCCGTTCGACGGCTGCGACTTCACCGGGAACACCGGCTGCCCCGGCGTCTCGCCGCCCTTCGACTACGTCCCGGAGAGCCAGGCCGCCTACGACGAGCACCTCGGCGCGCTCGCATCCGAGGTCGCCAACGACCTGCACGGGCCGGACCTCCTCCTCGTGCAGGAGGCCGAGGACCAGGACATCTGCACGGTCTCGGCCGGCGCGCTCCAGTGCGGCGCGACGAACAACGCGGACGGCAAGCCCGACACGCTCCAGGAGCTCGCGCTCCGGATCAAGGCGCTCGGGGGCCCGGCGTACGACGCGGCGTTCGACCGGAACGGAGCCGACGATCGCGGGATCGTCGCGGCCTTCCTCTACCGCACCGACCGTGTCGAGCTCCTGCCGGTGGCGGCGGGCGATCCCGTGCTCGGCTCGACGCCCGGCGTGTCGTATCGCGGGGCGCCGCTTCCGTACAACGCCGACGTCTCGAACCCGAAGGCGCTGAACGCCGACCTGCCTGCCGACGTCGACACCTCGACCGGCGTCGACGGCTCGAACGTCTTCACGCGGGCGCCGCAGGTCGGGCACTTCCGTGTCTGGCGGAACGGGGTCGGCCTCGGGGCGTGGGTCGATCTCTACGCGGTCTCGAACCACTTCTCCTCCGGCCCGGACACGCGCGTCGGACAACGGACCGAGCAGGCCAATTACCTCGCTGCGATCGCGGCGGCGCTCCAGGCAGCCGATCCGCAGGCGCGCGTCGATGCGGGCGGCGACCTGAACGTGTTCCCGCGGCCGGACGACCCGCTCGTCCTGGCGAGCGACCAGCTCCACGGTCTGTACGACCTCGGGCTCGAGAACCTGTTCGACACGCTCGTCGCGCAGGTGCCCGCATCCGCCTACACGTATGTGTTCGAGGGCCAGGCCCAGACGCTCGACCACCAGTTCGTGACGCCGCGGCTGGGCGACGAACTCGAGCAGGCGCGGGTCGCGCACCTCAACGCCGACTGGCCGGCGGACTTCGCGGGCGACGGGCCGCGCGGCGCGTCCGATCACGACCCGCTCGTCGCACGGTACGACCTCCCGGCCACGCTGCCGCAGCTGCAGGCTCTGCTCGACTACTACGTCGCGCAGGGTCTCGTCGACGCCAAGGTCGCCACGCAGCTGCGCAGCCACCTCGACCTGGCCGCGGCCAAGCTCGCGCAGGGAAACACCGGCGCATACCGGTCGCAGCTCCAGGCGTTCATCGACCAGACGCAGGACAAGACGCCGAAAAGCGTCGACCCGGTCGCCTCGGCGCAGCTCGTCGCCGAGGCACGGCTGCTGCTGGCCGCGTGAGGGGCCGAGGCGGCGTCCGGCGCAGGCCGGGCGCCGCCACCGCTCCACGGGACCAGGCGGCTTCCCGCAGCTGCGGTCTACGCTCACGCCGTGGATCCGCTTCCCGGTGCGACCTCGCGCGTCCGCGTGACGCGCCTACCCGGCCGGGAGGTGGAGAGTGACCGCCTCGCGGTCGAGGAGCCGCTCGAGCTCCGCGTCAACGGCGAGCCCGTCGCGGTCACGATGCGGACCCCCGGCGACGACGAGGAGCTCGCGCTCGGCTTCTGCCTGACCGAAGGGCTGAGGCCGCGCGCGGCGCGGCTCCCGGACGATCTCGCCGCGAACATCGTCGAGGTCGACGCGCCCGACGCAGACCTCGAGCGGATCCGACGGTCCTTCTACACGTCGTCGTCGTGCGGCGTGTGCGGGAAGGGCGCGCTCGAGGCGGTCGCCGTCGACGCGCCGCGTGTCGAGACCGGGCTTTCCGTCGCGTTCGGTGTGCTGGCGGCGCTGCCCGATCGGCTGCGTGAGGCGCAGGCGACCTTCGCGCTGACGGGGAGCCTCCACGCGACCGGGCTGTTCGCGCCGGACGGCGAGCTCCTCTGCCTCCGCGAGGACGTCGGCCGTCACAACGCGATGGACAAGGTCGTCGGCTGGGCGTTCGGCGAGGGCCTGCTCCCGCTCGCCGAGTCGCTGCTCTGCGTCAGCGGCCGCCTCTCGTTCGAGCTCGTGCAGAAGGCGGCGGTCGCGGGCTGCCCGATCCTCGTCGCTGTCGGCGGTCCGTCGTCGCTGGCCGTCGAGCTCGCCGAGGACCGGGGAATCACCGTGTGCGGCTTCGTCCGCGGCGGCCACGTCACCGTCTACACCCACCCGGAACGGATCGTCGCGTGACGACCGGGGCGCCCGAAGCGGAGCAAGTTACAGACCGCAACTTGCGGCTCACCGGCCTTCTGCTCGTGGGCGGCGGGTCGGAGCGGTTCGGCTCGCCGAAGGCGCTCGCGCTGTTTCGCGGCGAGACGCTCGCGGAGCGAGGACGACGTGTGCTCGCCGAGGCGTGTGACGAGGTGCTCGTCGTCGGGAAGGTCGCCGACGGCCTCCCGTTCCCGGTGGTCGACGACGGCACGGACTCGCGGGCGCCGATCCACGGCGTGATCGCAGGGCTCCGTGCCGCCAGCCACGAGGTGGTCGTCGCACTGCCCGTCGACGTGCCGCTCGTCACGGTCGGCGTGCTGCGGGCGTTGGGTGAGGCCGGCGCGGTGCCTTCGGAGCGCATCCCCCTGCCGGGCGCCTATCCCCGCTCGCTCCTGCCCGAGCTCGAGCGGCGGGTCGCCGCACGCGAGCTCTCGCTGCGGGGCGTCAACGTCCGAACCGTCGACGTCGAGGAGCAGTTCCTGGCGGACGCCGACACGCCCGCGAGGCTCACCGAGTTGGCCGCGCGCTGACCCGCGCGTCGTCGGCAGGGCCGGGGTA
>DASSVY010000146.1:0-17606 GCA_035705535.1 Gaiella sp.
CATCCCGCCGCCGCGCGGGAACGGCGTGGGTACGTCCTGCAGCTCCTGTTCGACCAGGGCAGGATCACCCAGGGCGAGATGCGCCGGGCGAACGCCGCCCCACTGCCCAAGCCCGACGACGTTCACCTGCCCGGGACACGCGGGCCGGCGGCGTACTTCGTCAACTACGTCACCGACCAGCTCGTCAGCCACTACGGCTCGCCGGAGCGCGTGTTCGGCGGCGGCCTCGAGGTGAACACCACGATCGACCTCGACCTGCAGGACAAGGCGCGACGGGCGATCGAGGAAGTGCTCAAGGATCCGCGCGGCCCGGCCGCCGCGCTCGTCGCGATCGACCCGCGCACCGGCGCCGTCAAGGCGATGTTCGGCGGGACGAACTACCGGCGGAGCCAGTTCAACCTCGCGACCCAGGCCGAGCGCCAGCCGGGGTCGTCCTTCAAGCCGATCGTGCTCGCAAGCGCGTTCAGGAGCGGGATCGCCCCCTCGACGGAGTTCGACTCCAAGCCGGTGAGGATCGACGCTGGAGACCGCATCTGGCCGGTCTCGAACTACGAGGGGTCGTACCTCGGTCGCGTCGACCTCTGGAACGCGATGATCCACTCCGACAACTCGGTCTACGCCCAGCTGACCCAGGTCGTCGGGCCGAAGAAGATCGTCGAGACGGCGCACGCGCTCGGCATCCACTCCAAGCTCCCCGCGTACTTCGCGATCGGTCTCGGCTCCGTCGCCGTGAACCCGCTCGACATGACCCGCGCGTACGCGACGATCGCGAACGACGGGACGCGGGTCGACGGGGCGATCATGGGCGACCTTCCGCGTGTCGTCGACTCGGTGGTGACGAGACGGAACGGCAAGGTCCGCCGCAACTCGCCCGTCGGCCACGCAGTGCTCCAGCCGGGCGAGGCGGAGACGCTCACGTCGATCCTCGAGGACGTCGTCCGTGAGGGGACGGGCACGCGGGCGCAGATCCCGGGTCGCGAGGTCGCCGGCAAGACGGGCACGACCGACGACTACGGCGACGCCTGGTTCGTCGGGTACACGCCCGAGCTGGCGGTCGCGGTCTGGGTCGGGTATCCGGACGCCCTTCGGCCCATGGAGACCGAGTTCGACGGCGAGCCGGTCTCGGGCGGCACGCTGCCCGCGGAGATCTGGAAGGCGTTCATGACCCGCGCACTCGACGGCAAGGCGGCCAAGCGGTTCGCCCCGGCGCCGTACCTCCCCGCCTACGACGTGCGCGTCGTCCATCGCGCCGGCCGCTGGCAGCTCGACAACGGCTACTGCCCCGGGACGCGGCTCACCTCGTACTTCGTCGGCCAGCAGCCGAAGACGACGGCCAAGTGCTACGCGAACGAGGTGACCGTCCCCGTGGTCGTCGGCCAGTCCGCGGAATCGGCGCAGGTCGCGCTGCGGTCCGTGCCCCTGACCCCGGACTTCGTCTACGTCCCCGCGAAGCCGCGCTCCCGTCCAGGTCAGGTCGTCAAGCAGGATCCGCGCGGCGGATACCTCTCGGCGAACGGGACCGTCCGTCTGTTCGTCACGCTCGCCCAGGACGGGCTCGTTCCGAACCTCGTCGGCTCGAGCCTCCCGGACGCGCGGCAGTTGACGAAGAAGCTCCGGCTGGCGGTCCGCGTGCGCTATGCGCCCGGCGGACCGTCGGGCACGGTGCTGAAGCAGAGCCTCGAGCCCGGCGTCGCCGTCCGTGCGGGACTGCCGATCACGCTGCTCGTCGGCGACGGCTCGGCCAACTAGAGCCCGCCTCGACGTAGCGCCACGGCTCCTCGACGGCACGGCTGATCCCGATTCGGGTCGTCCGCTCGACGACCACGGGTGAGATCGGCGCGCGAAGCTCGAACGGCGGACGCGAGAGGTCGGCCCCGTCGTCGCGTCCGGTCAGGCCGAGCGCCTGGGTCAGCCGCCCGGGGCCGGCGCACAGGAGGCGTTCGTCGGTCATGCCGCGCCGCACGCGCATGCGCTCGAGCCCGTGCGTCGGCTCGAGCGCGCGGAGGAGGACGCCTGCGCCGTGGCCCGGCTGCTCGCAGACGACGTTCGCACACCAGTGGATCCCGTACGAGCGATAGACGTAGAGGTGGCCGGGCGGGCCGAACATCGACGCGTTGCGCGCGGTCGCGCCGCGGAATGCGTGGCTCGCGGGATCGCCCTCGGCGTACGCCTCGACCTCGACGATCCGGCCGCCGACGCCGTCGACGAGCAGCGTCCAGCCGATGATCCCGGCCGCGACCTCGTGGACGCTGCCCCGAAGCAGCGCGGCGAACGTCACTCGCCTTCGAACAGCTGCGGGTGCCGTGTCAGCGAGCCGCGGCCGATACGGCGACGTCCGCTCGACGGGACGGTGCTCGCCTCGATCTCCTCGAGGATCGTCTGCTGCGTCCGCGAGGCGACGACGGGCTCGGGACTCCCCTCGACCCAGACAAGCGTCCTGCTGCCGCTCCCCCGCTCCTCCCCGACGATCGGCTCGAGGGCGTAGATCCGGTCCGCGCGGACGTACTTCCCGAACCCGAGGAACACCATGCCGTGCGTCGTCATGGCCGAAGTATCGCTGCTCGTCGCCTGCGCGGCCGCGCCGGCGCGGCGCGGATAGGCTCGCCCCAGATGCCGCGCGTGTACCTCTCCCCGCCCCACGTCACCGGCCGTGAGGCGGAGTTGGTCGCGGACGCGATCGCCTCGAACTGGATCGCGCCGCTCGGCCCGCACGTCGACGCGTTCGAGGCGGAGCTGGCGGCGGTCGCCGGGGTGGAGCACGCGGTCGCGCTCTCGAGCGGAACCGCAGCGCTGCATCTCGCGCTCGTCGTCCTCGGCATCGGGCCAGGTGACGAGGTGGCGTGCTCGGGCTTCACGTTCGCCGCGAGCGCGAACGCGATCGCGTACTCGGGCGCGACGCCGTTCTTCGTGGACGCGACCGAGTCGACGTGGACGCTCGACCCCGATCTCCTCGACCGCGCGATCGCCTCACGACGCGACGCAGGCGCCAGCGTCCGGGCGGTGGTAGCGGTCGACCTCTACGGCCAGTGCTGCGACTACGGCCCGGTCGCCGAGGTCTGTGCGCGGCACGACGTCGTGCTCGTCCAGGACGCCGCGGAGTCGCTCGGCGCGACGTACCGGGGCGAGCCCGCAGGGGGCCAGGGGGCGCTGGCGGCGTTCTCGTTCAACGGCAACAAGATCATCACGACGAGCGGCGGCGGGATGCTCGTCTCGCGCGAGCGCGACTGGGTCGAGCACGCGAGGAAGCTCTCGACGCAGGCACGTGAGCCGGTACCGCACTACGAGCACCTCGAGGTCGGCTTCAACTACCGGATGAGCAACCTGCTCGCCGCGCTCGGCCGCGCGCAGCTCGAATCCCTGCCCGAGCGCGTCACCGCGCGCCGCCGAAACCGGGATCGCTATATCGCGGCGCTCGGCGACGTCCCGGGTCTGTCCTTCATGCCTGAGGCGCCGTACGGGACGACGAACGCCTGGTTGACGTGCATGGTTGTCGATCCCGGCGCGTTCGGCGCCGACCGCGAGGCCGTGCGGCTCGCGCTCGAGGCGGAGGACATCGAGGCGCGGCCGCTCTGGAAGCCGATGCACCTCCAGCCGATCTTTGCCGCGAACCATGCCTTCGGCGGTGACGTGTCGGCGCGTCTGTTCGAGCGCGGTCTCTGCCTGCCAAGTGGCTCGTCCCTCACCGAGGCCGACCACGACCGGGTGGTCGAGACCGTCCTGCGCACGCGCCGCTGAGAGCTCGTGGCGGCGACTACGCCGTCGCGGACTCGCGCACCTCGACCACGTCGAGCCAGTGGCTCCACTGCTCGGCGCGGCCGTTCACCGCGTCGAGGTAGGCCTTCTGCAGCTCGAGCGTGACGGGACCGACACCGAGCTCGACGTCGTCGACCGCGCGCACCGGCGACACCTCGGCGGCCGTGCCCGTCATGAACACCTCGTCGGCGAGGTGGAGGTCGGTCCGGATCAGGTCGGTCTCCTCGACCACGTAGCCGAGCTCCTGCGCGATCTGGATGACCGAGTCGCGCGTGATGCCCGGGAGGATCGACGTGGAGAGCGGCGGCGTCGCGATCCGGCCGTTCTTGACCACGAAGATGTTCTCGCCGGGCCCGTCCGCGACGAAGCCGCCGTCGGTGAGGAGGATCCCCTCGTCGTAGCCTGCCCGCTTCGCCTCGGTCGTCGCGAGCATCGAGTTGAGATAGATGCCCGTCGCCTTGGCGACGTGCGGGATCACGTTCGGGCCGACGCGCTGCCAGCTCGAGATCTTTGCGGTGATCCCCTTCGTCAGCGAATCCTCGCCGAGGTATGCGCCCCAGGGCCAGCTCATGATCACCGTCTCGACCGGGTTCCCGCTCGTGTGGACGCCGAGCGACCCGTATCCGTAGAACGCGATCGGACGCAGGTAGCAGGACGGCAGCCCGTTCACGCGCACGAGGTCGTGGGTCGCCGTCCGGAGCTCCTCGACCGAGAACGGGACCTCCATGTAGAGGAGCGTTGCGCTGTCGTGGAGCCGCTGCAGGTGATCGGCGAGCCGGAACACCGCGGGACCGCGCGACGTCTCGTACGCGCGGATCCCCTCGAAGACGCCCGAGCCATAATGCAGGCCGTGAACACCGACGTGGACGGTCGCATCCGCCCAGTCGACGAGCTCGCCGTTCATCCAGATCTTCGCGGTCTCCTCCATCGGGCTTCCTCCGTTCGCGGGCGTGGGGAGACGAATTATGGAGATTCCCGCACGACGTCCTCGACCCGACCCCTCGAGAGGCGCACGAGCTCGCGCGGGGAGAGCGCCACCATGTGCCGGTCGGAGCCCGCCCCGGCCCACACCACGGGGTGCCGAACGAGGGTCCGCTCGACGAGGACGACGGTCACGCGCTCGAGCGGGAACGGGGCCACGCCGCCGGGCTCGAAGCCCGTCGCCTCGACCACCTCCGCAGCCTTCGCGATCCCCGCACGGCGCGCTCCCGCAAGCCGCGCGATCTTCGAGCTGTCGGCACGCCGGTCGCCCGGGACGAGCACGACGACAGGCGATCCGTCGCAGACGAAGACGAGGGACTTGACGATCTGACCGAGGGTGCAGCCGACCGCGTCGGCCGCCGCCTCGGCGGTCGGCGTGTCGGTGCCGAACTCCTCGATCCGCGCCTCGGCGCCCGTCGCGCGCAGAAACGCGGCGACGCGCTCGACCGGCTCCGGCCAGGCGGCCGCCACGAGCTACCCGAGCTCCACGAAGCGGACGTCGTCGAAGCCGACGTCGTGCAGCGCGTCGACGAGCTCGGCCGTCGCAGGGGAGTCGATCGAGAACACCATCAGTGCCTCGCCACCCTCCTTCGTCCGCGACACGGCCATGTTCGCGATGTTCACGCCCGCCTCGCCGAACATCGAGCCGACTCGCCCGATCACCCCGGGCTGGTCCTCGTAGCGGATGAACACCATGTGCGGGCCGATCTCGAGGTCGATCCCGAAGCCGAGCGCGCCACCGAGGAAGAGTCGGGGCTCCGGACCGATCGTCGTCCCGGAGACGGTCGCCTCCTCCTCGTCCGAGACGATCGTCACCTCGACGGTGTTCGTGTAGTCGCGGGACGCGCGAATTTGCTCTTCGACGACCTCGATCCCCCGCTCGGCGGCGATGAACGGCGCGTTGACGACGTTCACGATCTGGTCGACCCGGTCCTGGAAGGCGCCGTTCAGCGCCGCAGCCGTGAGGAGTCTCGTGTCGTACTCCGAGAGCGGCCCGTGCGCGGCGACGACGATGCGTTGCGGCGGCCCGGCGGCCAGCGCGACCGCGACGCGGCCCAGCAGCGAGGCGAGCGGGATGAACGGGCCGAGCACCTCCAGGTCGGCCTGGTCGACGACCGGGATGTTCACCGCGTTCGAGACGATGCCCCCGTCGAGCGCGGCGACGACCTGCTCCGCGACGATCACGCCGGCCCGGTCCTGTGCCTCGTCCGTCGAGGCCGCGAGGTGCGGGGTGACGACGACCTGGTCGAGCCCGAGCAGCGGCCCCTCATACGGCTCGGCGGAGAAGACGTCGAGCGCAGCGCCGGCGAGCTTCCCGGACTCGAGCGCCTCGACCAGCGCCTCCTCGTCGACGAGCGCGCCGCGCGCCGCGTTGACGAGTCGCGCGCCGTCGCGCATCCGCGCGATCGTGTCGCGGTCGATGAGGCTACGCGTCTCGTCCGTCAGCGGCGAGTGCAACGTGACGATCTCGGCCGTCCCGAGCAGCTCGTCGAGGGTCTCCGCGCGCTCGACGCCGAGCTCGCGGAAGCGCTCGCTCCCGACGAAGGGATCGTAGGCGACGACCGTCATCCCGAGCCCCACGGCGCGGCGCGCGACCTGCTGGCCGATGCGCCCGAAGCCGACGACACCGAGGGTCTTCCCCGCCAGCTCGACCCCATTCCAGCGAGATCGCTCCCAGCGGCCGCCCTTGAGCGCGGCGTGGGCCTGCGGGATGTTCCGCGCCAGCGCCACGATCAGCCCGATCGTCTGCTCGGCTGCCGAGACGACCGTCGACTCCGGGGCGTTCGCGACGACGATCCCCCGCCGCGTCGCGGCGTCGACGTCGACGTTGTCGACGCCCACACCGGCGCGACCGATCACCTTGAGACGCGTCGCCCGGTCGATGAGGTCCCGCGTGAGGCGTGTCGCCGAGCGGATGACGATTCCGTCGTAGCGGTCGATCACGTCCTCGAGCGGAGAGTCGGGGTCGACGTCGACGTCGAATCGCTCCCGGAGGAGCGCGACACCCGCCTCGGCGATCGGCTCCCGGACGAGGACGCGCATCGGGGCTACGCGGTCGCGACGGTGCCGAATGCCTCGTACGCCGCCGGCGCTGCCCGGCCGGGCTCGACGTCCGCTCCGGCCGCGGCGAGCTCCTCCTCGAGCGCCGCGAGCGTGCCCGCGAGCTCCTCGATCCCGACGTAGCCGATGTGCCCGATCCGGAACAGGCGCGGGATGAGCTCCCCGTGGCCCCCGGCGATCGTGATCCCGTGCCGGTCGCGAAGCGCGAGACGGAGGGCGACCGCGTCGATCCCTTCGGGCGTCAGCGCGCCGGTGAGCACGGCAGCGCTGTCGTCGTCCGGCGAGTACAGCTCGAGGCCAATCTGCTTGATCCCCGCGCGACTGGCCCGCCCGAGGGCGCGATGGCGTGCGAACGCGGCCTCCAGCCCGTTTTCGAGCACGAGTCCGAGCGCCTCGACGAGCGCGACGACGAGCGAGGTCGCCGGGGTGGACGGCGTCGACCCCTTCGCCTGCGCCTTGCGCTGCCGCTCCCAGTCCCAGTAGAAGCGTGGAAGGGAGGCGGCGGCCGCCCGCTCCCACGCGCGGTCGGAGACCGACGCGAAGGCGAGGCCCGGCGGGCTCATCAGCGCCTTCTGCGAGCCGGTGATCACGACGTCGGCCCCCCAGGCGTCGGTCTCCAGGGGAACCGCACCGAGGCTCGAGACGGCGTCGACGACCGAGAGCGCGCCGGCCTCGTGGCAGATCGTCAACAGCGGCTCGAGATCGCACACGACGCCCGTCGACGTCTCGGAATGCACGAGGAACACCGTGCCGGCGCCGCTCTCTGCAAGGGCCGCGCGGACGTCGTCGGGCATCGGCGACTCGCCCCAGCCGTACCTCAGCGGGACGACGTCGCAGCCGAACACCGTCGCGAGCTTCTGCCAGCGCTCGCCGAACTCGCCCTGCGAGACCGCAAGCACCCGGTCTCCGGGGGAATGGAGGTTGACGACCGCCGATTCGAACGCTCCCGTACCGGACGACGTGAACACGAGCACCTCGTTCTCGGTGCGGTAGACCGCGCGCAGTCGCTCCTGGGCGACGGCGAAGACCTCCGCGAAGTCGGGGGAGCGGTGGTGGATCACAGGGCGTGCGAGCGCGTGCAGCACCTCGGGCGGCACCGCCGTCGGGCCTGGAGTCATCAGCTGCTGCGGACGCGACATCGTCTGAGCGTACAGCGCGCTCCGAGACGGCCGCGCGCGTGCCCCTTCGGGTGACGCTGCCATGTTCTCACGTGCGAGGAGCAAGCCAGGCCAGGACTCAGGGAGCCCGGATACCAGCAGGTAGCGGGGCGACCGAGGACGACGCATGGCGCCGCTCATCGCACGCGAGCGACCTGGATCGTGTCGCCCGAAGGGGCACTAGATTGCTGGCCGCATGGACGTCGTGCTCGCCTTCGCCGCCGCGCTCGTCTCCCTACGGCTCGCGGCCGATCTCGTCGAACGCTGGCGCAGCCGCCGGACGCCCGAGCTCCTCACCTGGGGCGCCTCGCTCGCCGCCTTCGCGGCGGCGTCGGCGGCGCTCGCCTGGGGGGCCGCGGCGGGGTGGGACGACCGCGCGTTCCGTGCCTACTACCTCTTCGGCGCGCTCCTCACCGCGCCGCTCCTCGGCGCCGGCTCGCTCTTCCGGACCCGCCTCTCGCGCACGCCGATCGCCCTCGGGCTGATGCTCTACGTGGGGCTCGCGATCGGCGTGGCGCTCGCGATGCAGATCGATCCCTCTGTCACGGGCTCCGACCTCCCGGCGCCCGGCGACCACCTCGACTTCCTTCCCGCACGCCTCGTCGCGCTGTTCGGCAACGTCGTCGGGACGGTCGCCGCGGTCGTCGTCGCGTCGTTCGGGATCCGCCGCAGGCCGCTCGGCAACACGCTGATCGTCGCGGGCGTCGTCGCCGCGGCACTGGGCAGCTCGGTCGCCGGGCTCGCCGACTGGGGCGGCTCGGCGTTCACGATCGTCGCGGCGGTGCTCCTGTACGCCGGCTTCGTCTCTCCGCGCTGACTCTCTTGGCGGGCGCGCTAGTCGCGAAGCTCCGGGATGCGCCGCGAGCGGTCGACGCGACGTCGCCGCTCGCGGAACCAGACCGTCCCGAAGCCCACGAGGAGCACGAGGAGGACCACGGTCTCGACCACGAGTGTCGCGGGGTCGAGGTGATGGCCGACTACCCGCGGGAGAGCACCCACAGCCCACCGACCGTATAGAGGACCATGAGCCCGAGCATCGCGTACTGCGAGCGCAGCGCGTCGCGCCGGTCGCTGAACAACGTCACCGCGCGGTCGTGGGCGATCGCGAGACCCGCGACGTGCCCCGTGACGAGCGCGACGAACTGGATGTACCACGTCGTGTTCGGCGAGATCAGCGTGAGGTCGGGCTGCACGTGCGCCGTGCCGAACAGGTTCCACCCCCGCCCGAGCGGATCGGAGAGGAGCGGCACCGTGTACTGGCCCTGCAGCAGGAACAGCGTCGCGTAGTGCGCGACCACGTAGACGAACGCGATCGGAACCAGCGACAGCACGAAGTCCGGGACCAGGGAGCGAGGCGAGTTGACAGTCCAACGGGCGACCGCGCACGCCGCCTGGTACGCGACCGCGATGAGGATCACCCCGGTGAGCAGGCCGCCGAGGCTCGCGAGCGTGACCAACAGCTCGGCGACGGTCGGGTTGCTGACCACGTACGGCCCCTCGAGCCGGGCCATCAGATCCTGCCACGTCGTCGTCCGCGAGTAGCCGTCGAACAGGACCGTGCCGAGCATCACCCCGGCGAAGGCGACCGCCCCGGGCGTCGTGTCCTTCCCGGCGAGCCCGGTCAGCGGCCAGCGGAGGCGGATCCTGCCGTCGCGGGCGAACAGTGGTGCGATCCGCGCCAGGAGCCCGAAGTACACGGCGAAGCCCTCGCCGTCGCGGGTCCAGGTGTCCCGCCCGAATGCCGCCATCCCGAACAGCGCGACGTACGTGTAGACGGCCGTCGCAAAGGCGAGCGCCCGCGGGCTGGACGGGTCGGAGTAGGCGAGTTCCATCGTCGCGAAGGCGAAGAGCACAACCGCCCCCGGCCAGCGGCCAAACCGCTCCGGGTACTCGGCGAGCGGACGTGCTTCTCCCCCGCCGAGCTCGCGCAGCCAAACGAAGAGGTCTGCCATCGCTCGCCAGGGCGAGAGGCCTCGCCAGACGTTCCCGAGCAGGACCGAGAGCGCGGGAACGCCGAGCCAGAAGATCACGTAGATCCACGTCGGCGCGAGGTTGCGGAACGGGTCGGTGTCGCCGAGCAGCGCCGAGACCCAGACCATCACGAACAGGACGACCGAGAGTGCCTGGGCGACGATCCGCACGGGCCCGAGGACGAGCGCGGAGAAGCGCGTTCCGAGCTCGCGGCCGTCCTGCCGCTTCGCGAGGAGCGGCCTCTTCCACAGCGCCCCCAGCAGGACGAACGAGACGACCAGGACGATCGCCGCGCCCCAGTAGAAGAGCCACGTCGGGATCGGGAGGTCCTGGACGCCCCCGATCCCGTGGGCAACGAAGGACGGCCCGATCAGGGCTGCACCTCGATGACGGCGAGCAGCGCGTCGGTCGGGTGCAGCTCGACCTCGAACCGCCCGGCAATATTCGCCGTGAACGGCAGCCGCACCGCCTTGCCGGGCACGACCTCCTTCTCGATGTTGTAGCCGTGGAGGTGCACGGCCTCGCCCGAGTCCGTGCGGACGACGAGCACGACCTTGTCGCCCTTCTTGACGCTCGGCCGCTGGATCCCGCCCTGCGGGACGCCCTTGACGACGTTCACGGTGATCACCTTCGCCTGAGGCGCAGGTGTCGTCGCGGTGGTCACTGTGGTCGCGGTCGTGTCCGTCGTGGTCGTCGGCGCGGTCGCCGTCGTCTCGGTGGTGGTCGCCGCGTCGTTCGTGCTGTCGCCGCCGCACCCGGCGAGGGCGATGGCCCCCGCCGCCACGGCGGCGAGCATCAATGCGACTTTCATCGACTCTCCTCTGGTCGGCCGCGCGCAGGCTGCGGCGCGGCGTTGGCTCAGGCCCTGAGGAGTGCCGGCGGGCCGCGGCTCGCCGGCCGGGCCCGCCACATCGGGCGCGCGACGAGCGGCGGAGAGTCGGTCAGCGGCAGCCAGGCGCCGCCGGGTCGCGCGTCCCGGCGGCGGCGCGGGCCGGGAAGCGTCCCGATGACGCGGCGCACGAGGACGACGCAGACGGCCGCGACCGGCACCTGGAGCGCGAGCCCGACGAGGAAGGTCGGCGACGTGAGGAGGAACGGCAGCTGCCCGGTGTGGACGAGCCGCTCGATGTGCTCCTGGCAGGCGAACCCGAGCGGGGCGAGCGGCGCGACCCACCGCGACGAGAAGCGGCTCAGGCTGCGCTCCTGCAGCGCGAGCCCGACGAGCGCGAGCGAGGCGAGGACGAAGACGACTTGCGGGACGTGCGCGAGGTACTCATGCATGGGCCCGGGTTTCGTGCCCGTCAGGCGATAGGCCAGGGCATGCGTGACGAGGACTCCGGCCGTCGCGACCGGCGTCACCAGGATCCAGGCGAGCAGGCGCCGACGCACGTCCCGCGGATGATGCCAGCGGAGGCGGCGTCCGGCGCCGGACATGCGCGGGCATTCCGATTTCTCGTGCCGAGTGTTACGTTCAAGCGATGCGCCACTCGCGCATGCGACTCGGCCTTGCGGCCGCCGGGATCGCCGTCGCTGCCGCATGCACGACCGGCGCGACAACCACGGCGGCGGCAGGCTCGGAGGCGAGGGTCGCAGTCGTCCTCGATATCGGCGGCTGCCAAGACACCGCCACGCTCAAACTGTGCGAAGGATTGAGACGCGCGATGCGCCGGACCGGCGTGCAGGCGCGGATCGTGTCACCGACGGTCCGTGAGAGCCTTGCGGACGTTCTCGGCTTGATCGCGCGACAGCGCTACGATGCCGTGCTGCTGTCCGGCGTCTACTACGACCCGCGGGTCGCAGCCGTTGCGCGCCGCTATCCGAAGCTGCCGTTCGTCCTGATGGATGGATCGCGCGCCGAGATGGCCAAGGCGCCGCCCAACGTCGCGGGTGAGGTGCTCCAGACACGTGCAGCGGCGTTTCTCGCCGGCTGGCTTGCCGCGAAGCTCGAGCAACGACGACCCGGGCCGGACGTCGTCGGCGCGGTCGGAGGTTTCAAGGTCCCGGGAGTTACGAGGTTCGTGGGCGGCTTCGCCGCGGGAGCGAGACGCGCAGCGCCGGGCGTCAAGGTCGTTGTCGACTACTCCAACGACTTCGTCGACCAGCACAAGTGCGCCGCGCTGGCGCGGCGCCAGATCGCTCGCGGCGCCGGCACGGTGTTCAACGTCGCCGGAGCGTGCGGGCTCGGCACCATGCAAGCCGCCGGCGACGCAGGCATCTGGGCGATCGGCGTCGACAGCGATCAGTCCTTCCTCGGCCCCCACGTCCTGACGAGCGTCCTCAAGAGCTTCGAAGCGGGCTTCGTCG
This sequence comes from Gaiella sp., assembly GCA_035705535.1. GTDB lineage: Bacteria > Actinomycetota > Thermoleophilia > Gaiellales > Gaiellaceae > Gaiella. The sequence continues at coordinate 12,228 of DASSVY010000146.1, forward strand.
ACGTGTTCAACCGGATCAAGACCGGGACGCTCCGCACCGGTCGGGACACCACCCTCACGATGCGCGACGGCGCAGCCGGGCTCGGTCGCATCAGCCCACGAGTCCCCCACGACCTCGTCACCCACCTCCGGCGCCTGCAACGCCAGATCATCACCGGCAAGCTCCGCGTTTCGGCACCGAGGTCGAGCGATGAGGGCTGAGCGGCTCGGTTTGGCGGCGGCCGGGCTCGCCGGAGCGGTCATTCTCGCCGCGGCAGCGGTCGCGAGCGCTTCGGCGGCGCCTTCGGTGCCTAAAGCCCGCGTGGCGGTGGTTCTCCAGGGGGATGGGTGTCCCCCCAAGCACACGGTGGAGATCTGCGAAGGGATCAGGGAGGCCGCGCGGCGCACCGGAATTCGACCACGCGTCGTCGCGCCCACCCTGCGGGAGAACCTCGAGGACTTCCTCGCTCTGACGGCACAGCAGGGCTACGACGCGATCGTGCTCGCCGGGATCGGATTGGAGCCGGCCGTCCTCCGCGTCGCGCGCCGTTACCCGGACCTGCCGTTCATCGTCCTCGAGGGCTCGCGCGCCGACGTGAAGAACCCGCCGCCGAACGTCTCGGGTCTGACGCTCCAGCCACGCGAAGCCGCGTTCCTCGCCGGGTGGTTGGCCGGGAAGCTCGAGCAGCGACGACCGGGACCGGACGTCGTCGGCGTCGTGGGCGGTTGGAAGGTGACGCCGGTGACCGACTTCGTCGACGGCTTCGCCGCCGGGGCCAGGCGAGCCGCGCCGCGCGTGAAGGTTCTCGTCGATTACTCCGACGACTTCGTCGACCCTACGAAGTGCGCGGCCCTCGCGCGTCGTCAGATCGCACAAGGAGCCGGTGTCGTCTTCAACGTCGCCGGCGGCTGCGGACTCGGCGCGATGGGCGCCGCAGCCGATGCACGCGTGTGGGCCGTCGGGGTCGACAGCGACCAGTCCTTCCTCGGCCCCCACGTCCTCACGAGCGTCCTGAAGCGGTACGAAGCGGCCTTCGGAGACGTGTTCAACCGGGTCAAGACCGGCACGCTCCGCACCGGCCGGGACACCACCCTCACGATGCGCGACGGCGCAGCCGGGCTCGGCCGGATCAGCCCACGGGTTCCCCGCCCGCTGGTCACCCAGCTCCATAGCCTAGAACGGCAGCTCAAGAACGGCACGCTCCGCGTCTCGGTCGCGAGCAGCGGCTGACGTCCGCCGCCTAGTCGCTCGGCGGGACGACGATCCAGACGAGACCCCGATCGACAGCGACGTCCTCTCCGAACCCTCCCAACGGGATCCTGGCTTCGACGGCTCCCGTGTCGGCGTTCAGCCTGAAGACCTCGGCCGTTGCGGCGTTCGTGAGCCAGACCGAGCCTGCGCCGTAGGCGATCCCCGTCACGGCCTTGACCGCGCCGGAGGAGGTGAGCGACGCACCCGTGTCCGCATCGAGCTTCGCGAGGCCCCTCAGGCCTCCGACCCATACCGCGCGCCCGTCGAGGGTCACCGGGTACACCCACCCACCCGCGTAGAACTCGGCGGTCTTGCGTCCCGACCTCGCCTCGACGCGTTCCGCACGGTTTGCGATCGTCGTCACCCAGACGGCGCCGCCCCCGGCGGCGATCTGAAGCGCCTGCGCGCTGTCGAGGTCGATCGTCTCGGCGACCTCCCCCGACCTCGGATCGATCCGGGCGAGCCCCTCGGGCACGCCCGCCCAGACCCGTCCGTCGCCGACGGCGACCGAAGGCACGCTCGGCACCACGGGATCCGCGGGGTCGCCGAGCGGGACGCGCTGCGCGACCGCGCCGACCTCCGGATCGATCCGCACGATCTCGCCGAAGCCTCCCGTCGCCGCCCAGACCCCGCCGAGGCCGGTCGCGAGGTCGACGACCGGGGCGCCGATGCCGATCGTCTTGGCGACCCTCCGCGTCAAGGGGTCGACGCGAGTGATCGTCCCGTCCCGCGCGTCCCCGACCCACACACTGCCCGCCCCGGCAGCGATCGCGACCGGCTTCGAGCCCACGGGGATCGATGCGACCACGGTGTTGGTCGCGGGGTCGATCACGGCGAGCGTAGGCGGGGTGGCCGCGACCGACGCCGACGGCTCGTCGGCGACGACGAGGTAGCCGAGCGTCGCGGCGGCTGCGGCGACCGCGATCAGCGCGACGCCGACAGCGACACGGCGGCCGGCTCCACGCCGCCGCGCGGCGGGCGCGGGCGGCACCGATGCCGCCTTCGGTCGCGGGTGCGCCACCGGCGCATCGAGCGACGGATCCTGGGCCAGGATCGCCCGCTCGAGCCGCTGTAGCTCGCCGCCCGGCTCGAGCCCGAGCTCGTCGGCCATGAGCCGGCGGACGTCGCGGTAGACCTCGAGCGCTTCCGCCTGACGGCCGCTGCGGTAGAGGGCGAGCATCAGCTGACCACGAAGTCGCTCCCGCAACGGATGCTCGGCGACGCGTGTCTCGAGCTCCGCGACGACCGCGCCGTGGCGTCCGAGTTGAAGCATCGCCTCGAATCGCCCCTCGACGGTCTCGAGGCGAAGCTCCTCGAGGCGCCTGATCTCGCGTTGGGCGAAGTCCGCGAAGGCGAACTCGACGAGGGCCGGTCCGCGCCAGAAGGCCAACGCCCGCGCGAACGTGGCGAGCGCTGCCTCCGCGTCGTCCTGCAGCGTCCGCCACGCCTCGGCGGCGAGCGTCTCGAACCGGTGGGCGTCGACTGCCTCCGCTGGAACGCGCAAGGCGTATCCGGGCGCCTGCGTGATGAGCGCGCCGTCCGAGCCGAGCACCCGTCGAAGATGGGAGACATAGCCCTGGACGGCTTTCACGGCAGTGCTCGGTGCCGTGTCGCCCCAGAGCGCCTCGACCAATGAGTCGACGGAGACCACCTCGCCGCGCCGGAGCACGAGCGCCGCGAGGAGTGCGCGCTCGCGCCCCGTCGGAAGCGCGACCTCTCGGCCTGAGTCGTCGAAAGCCTGGAACGGGCCGAGGATCCTGAGCTCCACCTGTCCTCCCGGGAGGCCGAGCGTACCACCCTTCCCTGGCTGCGCCCTACCCGTTCTTTACCGGCCTTGACGGCTTCCTGGATGCCGCATCGCAGCGTGCGGAGCGACCGATCGCCATGGGGGCGAGCGGAGCTCGAAGGAGGAGAGAGATGAAGGCTCACCGGCTGGTCATCGTGTTCGCCGCCGTCGCATCCGTCGCCGCCCTGATCGGCGCCGGGGCCGCCGCGACCGACGGCACTCCCGACTGGCTCGACGCGCTCAACGCCCGGAGCGCCGCACTCAACGAGCGATACGGCCTGGGTGACGACGCAGGACGCCGCACCCTCGGGGCCCCCGGCCCGGATTGGCTCCAGGCGCTCACGGCCAGAAGTGACGCGATGAACCGCGAGTACGGGCTCGGGAAGTATGCGCGTCAGACCGCGCGGAGCTCGTCGACGCCTGATTGGCTCGAGGCGCTGAACGCCCGCAGCGAGGCGCTCAACAAGCAGTACGGGCTGGGCGATTACGCGCCGAAGCGCTGACGCACAGCAGGCCGGAGACGATCGGGCCGCCGCGAGGCGGCTCGATCGTTGCGCGAGGTCTGTCAGTCGACGCGGACGCGGACGCGCTGGACGGCGTTGTTCTCGTAGCCGCCGAGGTTCCACTCGGGCTCGAGCGGTTGTATGTCGCCGGTCTCGTCGGTCGCGCGTGTGCAGAGGACATGCTCGCCGGGCGTCGCGTCCCAGTGGAACGTCCAGCCGCACCAGGCATACGGGTCGTCGAACTCGCGGACGACGTCGGCATCCCCGAAGGAGCGGCCGCCGTCGACGCTCACCTCGACGCGCCCGATCGGCGCACGTCCCGACCAGGCACGTCCCTCGAGCAGGTGCGACCCGGCCACCGCAATGCGGTCGCGCGTCGCGAAGTCGGGGATGCCCGGCGGCACCATCAGCGACCGCGGGCGCATCCGCGTGACCGGACGGCCGTCCTCCTCCTCGGTCTGGCGGACGCGGTACCCCGTCGCGACCTGGTAGCCCGTGAACGGCTCCTCGACGACCCGCACCTCGGTGAGCCACTTGACGTTCGTCATTCCGTACCAGCCCGGCACGACGAGGCGGAGCGGGTAACCATGCTGCGGCGGGAGCGACGCGCCGTTCATCTCATAGGCGACGAGGCAGCTCGCGCCCATCGCCTCCGACACCGGCAGGCTCCGCTCGTAGCGCTGCTCGACCTCCCCCTCGACCCCGCGGTCGAGCCCGGCGAAGACCACGTCCACGGCGCCGCTGGACAGGCCGGCCTCCTCGAGCAGAGTTGCGAGCGGGACGCCGCGCCAACGTGCCGTCCCGATCGCCTCGGTGAGCCACGGCTGGCTGATCGGCCGGGGCTCCAAGAGGGCCCGTCCGTTCCCCGCGCACTCGACCGTCGACACCATCTCGACGGCCGGGCGCGCGCGCAGGTCGCCGAGTGTCAGGACGAGCGGCCGCGCGACCGCGCCCTTCACCTCGAGGCGAAACTCGGTCGGGTCCACGAGCGGCACGTCGTAGTGGATCAGGAGGTAGTGCAATCCGACCGGAGTGATCGGCCAGCGGAGCGCCTCGAGCGGCATCCCGTGGTTCCGCGCCGCGAGGCGCAGCTCGTCCTGCGTGATCCCCGGATCCGTCGACAGCGCCATTCGCGTCCTCGACGCTAGCGGCGCGCGCTCGGAGTGTCCATGCTCAGCCGTCGAGCTTGGCGCGCACGAGCTCGCTGACGACCCGCGCGTCCGCGGCGCCCTGCGTCTCCTTCATCACCTGGCCGACGAAGAAGCCGAGCAGGCCCTGCTTCCCGCCGCGGTACTGCTCGACCTGGCCCGGGTTCGCGGCGAGGATCGCAGCGACGACCGGCTCGAGCGACGCCGTGTCCGAGACGGCTTCCTGCGCGAGGAACGGCTCCGCGGAGAATCCGGGCTCGCCGACCTTCGAGATCGCCTCGTCGAACGCCTTCCGCGGGATGCGCTCCCGCGCCTCGACGAGCTTTGTGAGCTCCGCGGGGTCCACCGCGGCTGGGTCGACACCCGCGCCGACGAGCTGGTTCGCGACGACGTTCGCGGCCGCGACCCGGTCCGCGCCTGCCGCCACCGTCGCCTCCCAGAGCGGGTCGAGCCCGCCCGTGACGAGAACGAGCGCGCGCTCGTGGTCGAGCTCCTCGGCGATCCGCCGGATCCTCGACGCGGGCAGCTCGGGTAGCTCTGCACGCAGACGCTCGACGAGCTCCGCCGGTGGCTCGACGGGCACGAGGTCGGGCTCGGGGAAGTAGCGGTAGTCGTCAGCCTCCTCCTTCGCGCGCCGCGGGGTCAGCGTCCCGGTCGCCACGTCGAAGTCGTACGTGTGCTGCTCGACCACGCCGCCCGACTCCCAGACGCC
>DASSVY010000147.1:0-7529 GCA_035705535.1 Gaiella sp.
GCCTCGTCGATCGGCGCGCCCAGGCGCACCGGGAGCGAGGCGGAGACGATCCGGCGCGGGTCACGGATCGTCCGGTTGACGATCATCGACGCCGTCAGCTGGCTGTTCGGGATGAACACGCGCCTCGCCTCGTCGGTGACGAGCGTCGTGTAGAGCAGGTCCATCTCTTCGACGAACCCGGTGTGCTCGCCGACCGTGACGCGGTCACCGAGGCGGAGGGGCTGGGCGAACGCGACGAGCATGCCCGACCCGAGGTTCGAGAGCGGCGTGTTGAACGCGAGGCCGACGAAGATCGCCAGGACCGCGCTCGACGCGAGCAGGGCGTTCACGATCTGGTCGGTCTCGGGGTAGATCGAGAGCACGTTCCAGACCGCGATCGCCGCAACGAGTGCAACGATCACGCGACGCAGGAAGAGGAGCGACGTCCGCCGCCGCGCGGCCTCCGCGGGGTCCCGCGTCGCGAGGCGACGCTCGTAGCGCTCGAAGACGATCCCCAGCCCGAAGCGAACACCGAGCACGATCAGCAGGCCGACCGCGGCGGTGACGATCGCCTCGGCGGTTCGCCCACTCATGCTCCGCACATTCGGCGCTCCGCCGCCGGTGCCTGCCCGCCCGCGAGCTGGCAACGAGGCAGTTGCGACCGCGACAGCGGGCGCCTTCAGGGGTCTGCCCCGGCCGGAGGCCGGGGATCGAGCCGCAGGAATCCGCTTCTGCGGATTCCTGCCTGGCGAGCGAACTTCAGATCGTCGGCTCTCGTTCGGGCTCGCGCTCGAGCTGAAAGGCGGCATGCAACCCGCGCACCGCCTCCGGGATCCGGTCGCGGCCGATCATGCAGGAGATCTTGATCGGCGAGGTCGAGATCATCTCGAGGTTGATCCCGAGGTCGGCGAGCGTCCGGAACATCGTCGCCGCGACACCCGGGTGCGAGCGCATCCCCGCGCCGATCAGCGACACCTTGCCCAGCTCGTGGTTCTCGCCCACGTCGAAGGCCCCGAGCTCCGCCTGTGCGGCCTCGATCGCGGCGCGCGTCGCGTCGACGTCTTCGTTCGGCACCGAGAACGACATCTCCGCGCGTCCGTGGACGACGTTCTGGATGATCGTGTCGACATTGACCTGCGCGCCGGCGACAGCGTCGAAGATCATCGCCGCGACGCCGGGCCGGTCGGGGATCCCGGTCAGGGTGAACACGACGTCCGTCTCCGAGTGGGTGACGGACGAGACGATCGGCTGCTCCATTCCCTCTGCCTCTTGCACCCAGGTTCCCTCCTCCTCCGAGAACGTGGAGCGCGCGTGGATGCGCACTCCGTGGCTTCTGGCGAGCTCGACGGAGCGAAGCATGAGCACCTTCGCGCCCGACGCGGCCATCTCGAGCATCTCGTCGTACGAGACCACGTCGAGCTTCCGCGCCTCCGGGACGATCCGCGGATCGGCGGTGAACACGCCGGGGACGTCCGAATAGATCTCGCATGCGCCCCCCAGGGCGGCCGCCAGCGCGACAGCGGTGGCGTCCGTCCCGCCGCGCCCGAGGGTCGTCACGTCCATCGTGTCGCGCGAGAAGCCCTGGAAGCCCGCGACGAGCGCGATCTTCCCCTGCTCGAGCGCCGCGCGGATCCGGTCGCCGCGGATTTCGCGGATCTTCGCGCGCGTATGCACCGAGTCCGTGAGAATCCCCGCCTGCGATCCGGTGAACGAGACCGCTTCCTCGCCGAGGTCGTGGATCGCCATGGCGACGAGCGCGCACGCGATCCGCTCTCCGGTCGAGAGGAGCATGTCGAGCTCGCGCGGATTCGGAGCCGGCGAGACGTCGCTTGCGAGCGCCAGCAGGGTGTCGGTCGTCTTCCCCATCGCGGAGACGGTGCCGACCACGTCGAAACCACGGCGCTTCGCCTCGACGAACCGCTCCGCGACGAGCCGAACCTTCTCCGGGTCGGCGACGGACGAGCCGCCGAACTTCATCACGATCGTCTCGGTCATCGGCACTACTCCACGAGACCGGGTCGCCGGTACGGGTCGAGGCCGGGCGGGACGGGTATCCCGGGGCGGAGCGCGGCGTCCGGCACGGGCTCCAGCGCCTGCAGGACGAGCGGTACGTGCCCCGCCCAGACGTCGAGCTCCGCATCCGGCGTGTCGCCGTCCTCGGGCCCGCCGTCGCGGATCTTGGCTGACGTCTCGTCGAGGGGAAGGCGGAGCACCGACGTGGCCTTCAGCTCCTTCTGGTTCGGCCTCCGTGCCTCCGCCCAGCGGCCCGGCAGGAGCTTCTCGGTGAAGGCCTCCAGCGCGACGAGCTTCTCGTCCGGCTCGTCGACGGACGTTGCCGTGCCGAGAACGACCACCGAGCGGTAGTTCATCGAGTGCTCGAACACCGATCGCGCAAGGACGATCCCGTCGAGCAGCGTCACCGTGAGGCAGACCGGGATCCCCCCCGACAGCACGCGGAGCGCGCGGCTCGCCGCCGAGCCGTGCACGTAGACGTGGTCGTCGAGGCGCGCGTGCAGGGTCGGGATCACGTACGGCTGGCCTTCGGTGACGAACCCGAGATGCGCCACGAGACCGGCGTCTAGGACGGCGTCGATCGCCTCGCTGTCGTAGCGGCCGCGCTCGGGGAGACGGCGCACCCGCACGCGGGGTGAGGCGGCCTGGTACGCGCGTTGCGGCATGCGTCAAGCCTACGGGCCGGCACGGATCGGTTCTCCCTCGCCGGTGCTCGACGTGCAGGCATAGTGAGACGCGTTGCCGAGCGCCCGCCCCGTCGGACGTCCCGGGCATACCAGTTCGAATCCCAGGAGGGACTGATGAGAAGTAGATGGGTTGCGGTCTCGGCCGTCGTCGCTTGCCTTGCGCTCGCGGCACCGCTCGCGGCCTTCGCCGCAGGCACGGACACGACCGCTGCGAAGGCGACGACCATCACGGTCACCGCCGGCAAGCCGACGGAGTTCCACTTCACGCTCTCGAAGAAGTCCGCCGCAAAGGGGGCCGCCACCTTCAAGATCGTGAACAAGGGCAAGCTCGCGCACGACTTCAAGATCGCCGGCAAGACGTCGAAGATGGTCCAGCCGGGCAAGTCGACGACGCTCAAGGTCACGCTGAAGAAGGGCAAGCAGAAGTACGAGTGCACCGTGCCGGGCCACGCGGCAGCCGGCATGAAAGGGGTCCTGCTCGTCAAGTAGCGCCTTTGTGCTCTCCGCGGACGGGAGCGCCTGGCGGCGCTCCCGTCGCGGGTCTCGAGGTTGGCGACCACCGGGGTGACGCGGTACAACCACTCCCTGATGGTCGAACCCGACTCCTGGCTCGACACGATCGCGCGCATCTTCCACGCGATCCCCGACCTTGCGACGCCCGCGCAGGTGCAGGGCTCCCTGCGCGAGATCCTCGAGGACCCGACGCTCCGCGTGTACTGGTGGGACTGGGAGCGTGATCGTTACGTCGGCATCGACGGCGACGAGGAGGCGCCCGAGACCGGGCGCGGGGAGATCGCCACGCCGATCGAGTACGAGACGCGCCGGATCGGCCTGCTGATCCATACGCCTCGTCTGCTCGAGTCACCCGAGTTCACATCGTCGTTCGTCCCGATGCTGCGCATCGCGATGGAGCGCGACCGTCTCCATCGCGACCTCGTCGCGAAGCTCGAACAGCTCCAGGCGTCACGGCTGCGGCTGGTGCGTGCGGGCGACAGCGAGCGGCGCCGTCTCGAGCGGAACCTCCACGACGGGGCCCAGCAGCGGCTCACGACGACCCTGCTGACCCTGCGCACGCTCGAGGCCGAGGTCGTGGGCGACCGTGGGCTGACAGCGCTCGTCGCGCGCACGCTCGAGGAGCTCCAGAGCGCGATCGACGACCTGCGGGAGATCGCGCGGGGCCTGCACCCGCCGCTGCTTGCGCGCGAGGGCCTCGAGTCTGCCCTGCGGGCGGGTGCCACGCGCGCGACGGTGCCCGTCGAGGTCGATGTGCGCATCCCCGGCAGGCTTCCGCCGGCGGTCGAGGCCGCGGCGTACTACGTCGCCGCAGAGGCGGTCACGAACACCGTCAAGCACGCCCGAGCGTCGCGTGTCTGGCTCAGCGCCGTGAAGGAGCCGGAGACGCTCGCGGTCGTCGTTCGCGACGACGGCATCGGCGGCGCATGCGTCGAGTGCGGCACGCAGGAGGCGACCGGGCTCGGCGGCCTCAAGGACAGGGTCGAAGCGCTCGGAGGCACCCTCGAGGTGGTCAGCCCCGACGGGGAAGGCACCTGCCTCACGGCCACGTTCCCGCTCTCGCTCGACCACGAGGCGCAGCAGCCTCTCGCGAGCGGCACACACTCCTAACGGGGCCGTCACGACTCTCACCTAGGGTTCTGTGATGGACCGGATGCTCCGCTTCCGGCTCGGGGTCGTGTTCGCGCTTCTCGCGCTCGCCGCATCGTTCGCGGTGGCGCCGGACGCGTCCGCCGCTCCGGCCACGCAGCCGGTCCCGTCGCTTGCGCCGCGTGAGACAGCCGCCCAGTGGGCGCATCTCGTGCGCGGGCGCGACCTGCAGCCGCTCGCCGTCGCCGCGGGTTGCCGGCCGTTGCAGGCCGTCTTCTACGCGGCCACGGACTGGCTGCGTCTCGCGACCAAGCTCGCGGCGCAGGCGTCGCCCTGCGCGCAGTACTCCGTCTCGATCCCGCCGCTCGTCGCGGACAAGACGAAGCCCCGCCCGGACCAGGCCTGGCGGATCCGCGCACTGGGGCCGAGCTTCCACGCGCTCGCGGAGATCCACCTGACCGCCTGGCAGAAATGGGTCGACGCGGGGAACGGCTCCTGGTACCAGGCGGGGGTCGAGGCACGGCGTCGCATGGCCGCAGCCGGCTACGACGTCGCGGCGGGCGACACGTGGGCACTCAACGAGCTGTCATCGGCCGTCCGGCGCGGTGACGGCACCTGGCGGACGAACGTGCGCGAGCTCATGCGCGGGCTCTTCGACGCGGGCGGCGAGCAAGCGCCTGTCCGCGGCGTCGTCTTCGTGGTGGGCGTCGGCCAGCGCGTCACGACGGTGGCGACGTACAAGGCGCGGCTGCAGGAGTGGCTCCAGGACAGCGCGTTCTGGGTCGACATGAACGCCTACGTCGGCGACTGGGCGCAGGAGGTCTACGGCGACGTCCGCTCGTACGCGGTACCGGGCAGCTCGGTCACGCAGCGGCGCGACGCGCTCACCGACTACCTCGAGCACCCGGACCTCCTCGCCGCGGCGGGCGGAGCGGTGTCCGGGACGGCCAACGCGTTCCTCTCGCAGACCGCGAGCCCGCTCGGAAGCGCCGCGTGGCAGTGGGACGGCTCGTTCGGCTGGACTCTCGTCGACGCGGCACTGATGCAGCAATTCGTCTCCGCACAGGTCTACGCGATGCGCAGTCACGATGCGTCGTCGGGCCGGCCCGAGGACCGCTGGGGGTTCGCGTGGGCGCCGCGGAACCCGGGCAGCGTCCCGAAGAACGAGTTCGCCTCCGCCGCCGGCTCGGTACTCGACCGGCTCGCCGCCGCGCTCCGCGACTCGGCGGCCGACTCCCCGTCCGACCCTGGCGTGCTCGCGTGCGGTCCGACCGGCAACAACCTCTGGTGCGGCGGCGACCTCGTCGGCGCCACCCCGACGCCGAGCTGGACGACGTTCCGCACGTGGTCGCCGACCACCCTGACCTTCGTCACGCCGCCGCCGACGGTCGTCGCCGGCGCGGTCTCGACTCCGATCACGATCCAGCCGCAGGTCGCCAACGTGCCGGCGCGGCCTCAGACGCCGCTCGCGGTGACGATCACCAGCTCGTCGCCCACCGGCACGCTCGCGACGAGCGCCGCCGGCCCGTTCACCCCGACCGTGACCGTGCAGCTCGCGCCGGGGGCCTTCTCGACGGTCCAGGTCTACTACCAGGACACGACCTCGGGGACGGCGACGCTCACCGCGAGCGCGGCGGGGGCGGTCGCGGGGACGCAGGCGCTCACCGTCTCGGGTGCCGCCGCGGTCTCGCTGGCGATCGAGCCCGGCACTACGACACTTCCCCTCGGGGCGACCGCGTCGTTCAGCGCGGTCGGCGTCGACGCCTTCGGGAACCCGATTCCCTCCCTGTCGGCAGCGTGGACGCTCGCGCCCGGCACATCAGGGACGCTTGCGCCGACGAGCGGGCCCTCGACGACCTACACCGCGTCCGGCCGGATCGGGCAGGGACAGGTGATCGCTACCGTCACGACCCCCATGGGCCCGCTCACCGCGACGGCGCCGATCACCGTCACCCCGCCGCCGGTCGTGCGGGTCGCGGCAATCCGCTACGGAGTTCGGAAGCGGACGCTGAACGTCTATGTCACGGTCGTGGATGGTCGCGGGCGCCGCATTCCCAACGCCGCCGTGACGGTGTTCCTCTACCGGAACGGCAAGCTCTACGCGCGGGCGGGCGGGCGGACGGTCGGGGGCCGGATGACGTTCACCCGGCCCGCGTCGACGGGCACGTACCGCGCGGTGGTGAGGAAGGTGACGGCGACCGGCCTGCGCTGGAACGCGAAGACGCCGGTGAACCGCTTCGTGCGAAAGCCGCGGAAGTAGCTCAGGCGGGCTCCGCGTGGGGCGCCTGGGGCCGGGCGCGCAGCGAAAGGAGCAGGCCGCCCATCGTCGCGATCCAGGCGCCGAGCGCGACCCACACCATCACCTGCGAGAAGATCTCGATCGGCTGGAAGTCGGAGGCGAGCGAGAGCCGGTACGTCGCGACGGCGTACATGCCGAGCGGGAAGACGAGGCTCCAGTACATCGGCGCGTACGTGAGCGGGTATCGGCGGACGATGTGCCGCCAGATGCCGAAGATCACGAGCAGCGGGATCCACCACGTCGCCCAGGCCCAGAGGATCAGCGTCGTGCCGTTCACGAACGGGCGCATCGCGAGCAGGAACGGCAGGTCGGGCTCGGTCAGGATCAGCGTCGACCCCGCGTTCGTCGCGATCGCCGCCGCGCCCATCACGACCCAGAAGAGCGGGTTCATCTCCGCCGCGTCGACGGGGAGGAAGAAGATCCGGTACGCGAACAGCGTCACGAAGATCCCGTAGAAGACGATCCCGATCCCCCACAGCGCGTACACCGCGACGAAGATCGTGTCCTCGAGCGAGCCGAACTCGCCCGCGAGCGGCGCGCCGAGCAGGACGAGCGACTCGGTTCCGACGATCGCGATCAGCCAGCCGCCGTGGACGACGTCGGCGCCGGTCTGACCCTCGTCGAAGGTCAGTACCGCGAAGCTGAAGTAGCCGAGGGCCACCCAGGCCGAGAGCGCGCCGAGCCACAGGACGAGCGCCACGTGGTCGTGGCCGCGGAGATGCAGCTGGAGCCCGAGCACGTCGAAGGCTGCGACCAGGGTGAAGAACGTAAAGACGAGCCGAGGGTCCAGGAGGTCGTGCCAGACTGCGCGCGGCCACGCGAGCACACGAAAGACGAACAGGGCGAGCAGCACCGGGAAGGCGACCAGGGTGACTCCGAACAGGACGTCCGAGATCCGGTCGTGGCTCAGGTAGTAGAAAGCGTTCGAGACGATCCCGGTTGCCATGACG
>DASSVY010000148.1:0-14589 GCA_035705535.1 Gaiella sp.
GGTCGCGGCCGGCAGTGCGGCGCTCGTGCCGAACGAGAACGGGATCGATCCCCTCGTGGGGTGCCCGTCGTCCGAGAGCAGGCTCCACGTGAGCAGGAAGACACCCCGGAGGTCGGCCGGAAGCGGTTGCGCGATCGTCGAGCCGCGGGCCACAGGCGGCGACAGCGCGACGTCCGTGCCGTCGGTCTTCCGCAGCGTGACCCGTGCGCTGCCGGGGACGAAGTCCTCGTTGAAGCGCAGGACGACGCGCGGCGGGGCCGAGGCGAGGCGGGCGCCGGGGGGCGGGTCGGAGCCGACGAGGTAGGCGTGCGCACGTGCCGAGGCCGGGAGCGCGCACGCGACCAGCACGACCACGGCGAGCAGCGCGCCGCGGCGCCGGCGTCGACGTACGTGTCCCATCCCGGACGCAATGGTAGGAGCCGCGCGGCTCGCGACTGCGAAGGCCGTACCCCCACGGGGTATGATCGGCGCCATGGTGCACGGCTACGACACGGACCGCATCCGCAGCCGGCTCCATCGCGTGGAGGGCCAGGTGCGCGGGATCGAGCGCATGGTCGAGGAAGACCGCTACTGCATCGACATCCTCACGCAGATCGCCGCCGTCCGGACCGCCCTCGAGAGCATCGGCTTCGAGATCCTCACCGACCACGTGAGCCACTGCGTGAGCGACGCGCTGGCGTCGGGCGACGCGGACGAGGCGACCGAGAAGGGCCAGGAGCTGCTGGCGGCCGTTCAGCGCTTCGCCAAGACCACCTGACAGACGCACGTCGCTGGCATCCTGCGCGGATGGAGCCGGAGCTCGCGATCCGGATGCGCGGAGTGGTCAAGCGCTACGGTCAGATCACCGCCGTCGACGGCCTCGACCTCGAGGTCCCGCTCGGGACGTGCGTCGGCCTGCTCGGTCCGAACGGTGCCGGGAAGTCGACGACGATGCGCCTCCTGACGGCGCAGTCGATCGCGGACGAGGGCGAGCTCGAGGTGCTCGGCTTCGCGCTCCCCGGCGAGTCGAAGCAGGCCCGGGCGCGCTGCGGCGTCGTGCCGCAGCTGGACAACCTGGACACGACGCTCACCGTCGAGCAGAACCTGCTGGTGTTCACGCACCTGTACCGCGTGCGGCGCGCGGAGCGCCACGCCGCGATCGAGCGCTCGCTCGAGCTCGCAAAGCTCGTCGACCGCCGCGCGGAGCGGGTGGACAAGCTCTCGGGCGGGATGCGCCGCAGGCTGCTGATCGCGCGGGCGCTCGTGCACCAGCCCCGCCTCGTCCTGCTCGACGAGCCCACGGTGGGCCTCGACCCGCAGGTGCGCCAGGAGCTCTGGGCGCTGATCGACGCCCTGCGGAGCGAGGGGACGACGCTCCTGATGTCGACCCATTACATCGAAGAGGCGGAGCGCCTCGCGGACACGGTCCTGATCATGTCCCACGGCACCGCCGTCGCCGCCGGGCCCCCGGCGGAGCTCGTGCTGGAGCACGCCGGCACGGAGGCGCTCGAGGTCTACGGCGGGCCTGCGCGGCTCGCCGAGGTGGAGGCGGAGGCGCTCTCGGCCGGCCTGCGGACGCGGCGCACGGGGACGAGCGTGTCGATCCTCGGCATCGACGCGCGGAACGGCTTCCACCTCGAGGGCGAGCGCCGGTCGGCGAACCTCGAGGACGTCTTCGTGCTGCTCACCGGCGAGGAGATCGCGTAGTAGTAGTGCCCCTTCCAGCAACGCCATCCAGGTCCCTGGCGCGCGATGAGCGACGCCATGCGTCGTCCTCGGTCGCCCCGATACCTTCTGGTATCGGGGCTCCCTGCGTCCTAGCCTGGCTTGCTCCTCGCACGCCAGGAACGTGGCCGCATCACTGGAAGGGGCACTGATCCCATGGCCACGTCCGAAGCTCGTGTCCGGCGGCTCGGGCGGCTCGAGCGCTCGGCGCTCACGGGAGTGCTCGTCCGCGAGGTCGTGAACTTCTCCTCTTACTGGAAGTCGACGACGTTCTCCTCGACCGTCGAGCCGACGATCTACCTGCTCGCGTTCGGCTTCGGGTTCGGCTCGCTCGTGAGCACGATCGGCGGCTACGACTACGTCGACTTCGTCGGCACCGGCACGGTCGCGACGGCGGTGCTGTTCTCGAGCGCCTTCCCCGCGATGTTCGGGACGTTCGTCAAGTACCAGTTCCAGCGCACGTACGACGCCATCCTCGCCGCGCCGGTCGACACCGAGGAGCTCGTCACCGCGGAGGCGCTCTGGATCGCCACCCGGGCCGGGGTCTACGGCTGCGTGCCGATGCTCGTCGCGATCGCGTTCGGGCTCGACCCCGCGTGGGGGATGCTGCTCGTCCCGTTCATCGGCTGGATCGCCGGCTTCGGCTGGGCGAACTTCGGGATCTCGATCGCGGGCTACTCGAAGTCGTTCGAGAACTTCAACTACGTGATCAGCGCGGTGCTGACGCCGCTGTTCCTCCTCGCGGGCTCCTTCTTCCCCCTGGACGGCTTTCCCGAGTGGGCGCAGGTTCTCGCCGCCTTCAACCCGTTGTACCAGTGCGTGCAGCTGATCCGAGCCGCCGTGTTCGGGAATCTCGGATGGGACGACCTGTTCCGCGTGGCCGTCCTCGTCGGCTTCGGTCTCTCGGTGTGGCGCATCGCGATCCGCGCGATGACGAAGAAGCTCATCGACTGACTCTTTCCGGCTGACAGGCGGGACACCAGTACGCCGTGCGATTGGCATCGCCGAGCCCGCGTGACGCGATCGCCGTGCCACACCGGCTGCACGGCCTGCCTGCCCTGCGATAGACCGCCCGCGGCCCGCGGGGGGACGCCACCGCCGCCCGCATCGCGTCCTGCGCCCAGGCGAGCACGCGGGTGAGCTCGTCGTCGGTAACCGTGCCGAGCGGGCTCCACGGAGAGACGCGGGCCTGCCAGAGCGCCTCCGCGACCCACATGTTCCCGATGCCGGCGACGATGCGCTGGTCGACGAGCGTCTCGCCGACGACACGCGCCTGGCTCGCACGACGGACGCGGAGGACGACGTCGGCGACGACGGTGTCGTCCGCGAGCAGGTCGGGCCCGAGCCGGCGGATCGGCCGTCGCTCGAGGGTCAGCACCGGGCCGTTCCACTGCGTCGCCTCCCAGGCGCCGCCGCGGAGGACGAGCCACGGCCGACCGCGCGTCGTGCCACGCGGCGCGATGCGCCAGCGGCCGTTCATCCGCAGGTGGCTGCGGAGCACGACGCCGCCCTCGAACCGGAGCAGGAGGTGCTTGCCGATCGCGTCGACGCTCTCCAGCACACGCCCGTCGACCTCGCGGGCGACGCCGGTCGCCTCGCCCTGCGGGCTCGGGCTCTCTGCCTCGATCCGCTCGCCGACGAGCGGCTGCAGTCGCCGCGCCGCCCTGTGGAGCGCGTCACCCTCCGGCATCGAGACGGATCATGCGGCGACGACCGACTCCTCGAGCCTCGTCGCGAGCACCCGGACGCTCTCCCGAAGCTCCTCCGGCTCCTGGATCTCGAAGCGGCAGCCCAGCCGCGCGAGCACCCCCGCCATCCAGTCGAGCGAGCCGACACGCATCCGCAGCTGCGTGCGCCCGTCCCCCTCTTCGACGAGCTCCGCGACGGTGGCGGGCACGCGGCGCGCAGCCTCCTCGAGGGGCAGGTCGAGGAGCACGACGACCTCCCACCGCCAGGGGACGCGCGCGAGCGAGCGGCTCACGGAGGCGACGGCGTCGAACCCTCTCGGCGGCGGCCGCCACTCGCCGTCGCGGATCGCGACACGACTCATCCGGTCGACTCGGAACGTGCGACGGTCGTCCCGGCCGTGGTCGAATGCGGCCAGATACCAGCGGCCCGAGTGGACGACGAGACCCTGGGGGCTGACGTCGCGCGTCGTCTCCTCGCCCGCGAAGGCGGTGTAGCGAAAGCCGATGCGCAGCCGCCTGCGGATCGCCTCGGCAAGGAGGAGCGCGACGTCGCTCTGCACCGGCGCGCCTTCCCGCTCGGCCGCCGTGAACCCGAGTGTCGTCTCGAGCGCCTCGACCTTCCGCCGGAGCGTGTCCGGCAGCACGCGGTGGAGCTTCGCCAGCGCGCCGTCCACCGAGCCTTCGCTGGACTCGAGGCCCTGTCGACGCGCGGCGAGCAGGCCGAGCACGACCACGACCGCCTCGTCGCCCGAGAGCATCAGCGGCGGGAGACGGAAGCCCGGCCGAACGCGATAGCCCCCGCCGACGCCGCGCTGGCCCTCGACCGGGATGCCGAGGCCCTGCAGTGCCTCGACGTAGCGCCGCACCGTACGTGCGTCGATCGAGAGGTGGTCCGCGATCTCGCGCCCGGTCGTGAGTGGCCGCTCCTGAAGGAGCTCGAGCAGCTCGAGCAACCGGCCGGTCGGAGTCTGCATGAACGGGAGTCAAGCACAGATAGAGGGCGGAAGTCGCCCTATTTCTGTTGTAACGTCCGGCGGGCGAGGCCAACCGAAGGGAGGCTCGGATGAGCGCGACCGTCAAGGCGGGTTCGACGGTGAGGGACTTCGACTTCTGGATGGGCAGCTGGACAGCCCGCAACAGCAGGCTGCGGGAACGGCTGGCGGCGTCGGACGAGTGGGAGGAGTTCGAGTCGACCAGCAACGCGTGGCCGATCCTCGACGGCATGGGGAACGAGGACGACTTCCACACCGACTTCCAGGGCGGGTTCGCCGGAATGTCGCTCCGCTTCTTCGATCCGAAGACGCGGCGATGGTCGATCTACTGGGCTGACAGCCGTCGGTCCGGTTTGCTCGACCCACCCGTGATCGGAGGGTTCGAGGGCGGCGTCGGGATCTTCGAAGGCGACGACACGTTCGAGGGAACGCCGATCCGGGTCCGCTTCACCTGGTCCCGCACCGACACGCCGTCGCCTCGGTGGGAGCAGGCGTTCTCCGCGGACGGCGGCAAGACCTGGGAGACGAACTGGATCGCGGACTTCACGCGCGTGGGAGACGTGCCGTGACCTCGCTGGCCACCGCGCACGGCGTCGACGAGGGGTACCGGCACGTCGCGAAGCACGCGCAGCCCGCGTCGAGCGTCGGGCTCGGAGCTGCCGTGCTGAAGTGGTACGACCTCGCGCGGCCCGAGGATCCGGTCCCGGCCGAGGTGCGCGCGTTGGCGCGGGGCGTGCTCGACGATGCCGCGCGCGTCGGCGAGCTCGAGCTGGGCGACGGGCTCGGCTTCGTGATCCTGCACCGTTGCGGTACAGAGGGATTCCACTTCCTCCTCGTCGGCACGTGGCGCAACGACAACGAGCTGTGGGAGACCGTCTGGGCCAAGCACGACGACGCCGATCCCGGCTTCCACCCATGGGTCGTCGACGACGGCCACCGCCCGACGTTCTGCGTCTGGGAGCTGGGCGTCGTGGCGCACGAGCGCGTCGCGTGGGGCGAGTACCTCGGCTCGCCGCGTGACGCCGCCGCCCGCCGCGCCTACCTCGGAGACGTATTCGAGGGGCCTGTATGAGCCGCCGCCGCGTGACGAGAGCTCCACCGGCCCTCGCGATGTGCGGCCGCGGAGGCTCTCGCCTGGCGAGCGGCCCGAGGTGAAGCGGCCGCCTGGCGAACAAGTCGAGAGTGTGGATAGCCGCACCATCCGACTGGCGCGACCCCCCGAAATGACAGGACAGTGGCACGCCATGCTGTAGGCGTGTCGAGGAGACGGAGGCGCAACGGAATGACGAGGACGTTCGCGGGGCGGCGAGACGGCCGGCGCGAGGTCGCCGGGCTGATCTCGGAGATCCAGCAGCTGACCAGCGAGCGGCGGCGCCTCGTCGCGCGCGGCGCGGACGGCATGGAGCTCGAGGCGAACGAGCGGTCGCTCGACGAGCTGCGCTGGCTCCTCGCCGACGCCGCGCGGCGCTCCGCCGTCGAGCCTGCCACCGCCGCCTGACGGGGCCCTCGACGGCGGGTCTCGGGCATGCTTAGAGCATGCTCCAGGAGACGAACGACACCGACCCCGTCGAGACCAGAGAGTGGCTCGAGTCCGTCGACGCGGTCGTCGCGGCCGACGGGCGTCAGCGGATGGGGGATCTGCTCGACACGGTCGTCGACCACGCGCAGGACCTCGGCGTCTCGGTGGGTGCGGGGGTCTCGACGCCCTACGTCAACACGATCCTCCCGGAGGACGAGCCCGAGATGCCGGGCGATCCCGAGCTCGAGCGCATGGCAACCGCGCTCGTCCGCTGGAACGCGATCGCGATCGTGCTCCAGGCGAATGCCGAGTCGACCGAGCTCGGCGGTCACATCGCGAGCTACCAGTCCGCTGAGACACTCTACGAGGTCGGCTTCGACCATTTCTGGCGCGGCCGCTCGGGCGACCACCTGGGCGACCTGGTCTACGTTCAGGGCCACTCGTCGCCGGGGTTCTACTCGAGGGCGTTCCTCGAGGGCCGCCTGAGCGAGGAGCAGCTGCGCAACTTCCGCCAGGAGGTGGGGGGCGGTGGGCTCTCGTCCTACCCCCATCCGTGGCTGATGCCGGATTTTTGGCAGTTCCCGACCGTCTCGATGGGACTCGGCCCGCTCATGGCGATCTACCAGGCGCGCTTCATGAAGTACCTGGACGCGCGTGGGATCGTCCCCGCCGGCGACCGCAAGGTCTGGGCATTCATGGGCGACGGCGAGATGGACGAGCCGGAGTCGATGGGCGCGATCTCGCTGGCGAGCCGCGAGCGGCTCGACAACCTCGTCTTCGTCGTCAACTGCAACCTCCAGCGCCTCGACGGCCCGGTGCGCGGCAACGGGAAGATCATCCAGGAGCTCGAGACGAGCTTCCGCGGCGCCGGATGGAACGTGATCAAGGTCATCTGGGGCTCGAACTGGGATCCCCTGCTCGCCGCCGACCACGACGGCTGGCTGCGCCGCCTGATGGAGGAGTGCGTCGACGGTGAGTACCAGACCTTCAAGGCCAACGACGGCGCGTTCGTGCGCGAGCACTTCTTCGGCAAGTACCCGGAGACGGCGGCGATGGTGGCGGACTGGACGGACGACGAGATCTGGGCGCTCCGCCGCGGGGGACACGACCCGCAGAAGGTCTACGCGGCCTACCACGCCGCGGTCCGGCACACCGGCCAGCCCACGGTGATCCTTGCGAAGACGATCAAGGGCTACGGAATGGGGGTCGCCGGCGAGGGCCGCAACATCACGCATCAGCAGAAGGCCATGAACGACGAGGCGCGGCTCGCGATCCGCGACCGGCTCGGGATCCCGCTCACGGACGAGGAGGCGACCGGCGCGTTCTTCCACCGCCCGCCCGAGGACAGTCCCGAGCTCGAGCACCTGCTGGAGCGGCGCAAGGCGCTCGGCGGGAGCCTGCCTGCACGGCACACCGACGCCGAGCCGCTGCCGACCCCAGGTCCCTTCACGAGCGTGCTCGAGGGGAGCGGCGACCGGGAGAACTCGACCACGATGGCATTCGTCCGCATCCTCAACTCGCTCGTGCGCGACACGACGCTCGGGCCGCGGGTCGTGCCGATCGTGCCCGACGAGTCCAGGACGTTCGGGATGGAGGGGATGTTCCGCCAGCTCGGCATCTACTCGTCGCGGGGCCAGCTCTACCAGCCCGAGGACGCCGGGGACTTCATGTACTACCACGAGGACCGCGACGGGCAGATCCTCCAGGAGGGGATCACCGAGCCCGGCGCGTTCTCGTCCTGGATCGCCGCCTCCACGGCGTACGCGAACCACGGCGTGACGATGATCCCGTTCTACATCTTCTATTCGATGTTCGGCTTCCAGCGGGTGGGCGACCTTGCTTGGGCAGCCGGCGACAGCCGCGCCCGCGGGTTCCTGCTCGGTGGCACCTCCGGGCGGACGACGCTGAACGGCGAGGGGCTCCAGCACCAGGACGGCCATTCGCACGTGCTCGCGTCGGTGATCCCGAACTGCGTCGCCTACGACCCGACGTACGCATACGAGGTCGGCGTGATCGTCCGCGAAGGTCTCCGCCGGATGGTCACGGAGCAGGAGGACGTCTTCTACTACCTCACCGTGTTGAACGAGGGCTACGTCCATCCGCCGCTGCCCGAGGGCGCCGAGGAGGGGATCCTCCGCGGGATGTACCTGCTGCACGAGGCGCCCGAGGGCGACGGGCCGCGCGTCCAGCTTCTCGGCTCCGGCTCGATCCTCCGCGAGGTCGAGGCGGCCGCCGAGCTGCTCGCCTCCGACTTCTCGGTCGCCGCCGACGTGTGGAGCGCCCCGAGCTTCACGGAGCTCCGGCGCGACGGCCTCGAGGTCGAGCGGTGGAACCGGCTGCATCCGACCGAGCCGCAGCGGCGCGCGTACGTGGAAGAGTGCCTCGCCGGGCGGAAGGGGCCCGCGATCGCATCGACCGACTACATCCGCACCTTTGCCGACCAGATCCGCCCGTTCGTGCCGGGTCGGTACGTCGCGCTCGGCACGGACGGCTTCGGCCGGAGCGACTACCGCGTCGCGCTGCGGCGGTTCTTCGAGGTCGACCGCCATCACGTCGCCGTGGCGGCGCTGAAGGCGCTCGCCGACGAGGGAGCCATCGAGTCGTCCGTCGTCGCGAGCGCGATCGAGCGCTACGGCGTGGACGCGGACGCGGCTCCCCCGTGGAAGCGTTGAGCTTCTAAGGCTCGTCCCAGGCCGTCGAGTCCACCTCGGCGCGCTGCGCGTACGCCCGGACGACCGGGTAGTCCTCGGCGACGCCGTCGACGAGCCCGACCTCGGCGAACAGCGCCTGCACGTCCGCCGACCCGATGAACGCCCGGAACGCCTCCTCGGACGGGCACGTGTCGAAGATGAGCAGGCCATCGGGCGTCTTCGCGGCCGCGTGGAGCACGTGCCTCGTCGCCGGGATCCGCTCCGCGAGGCGGAGGTACCCGCGCTCGAGCTCGTCCGGGTCGCCCGTGAACCGCCAGACGGAACAGTGCATCTCGCTCCTCTCCTCGGTGGACGCGACACGGTACTTCGGCGCCCGGCAAGATGAGGTCTCCGTCGGCCGGGGAGGAGCCATGTCCGCAGAACGCCGTGCCCGCTTCGCAGAGCTCCACGCCCGTGAGGGCATCTTCGTGATGCCGAACCCGTGGGACGTCGGCTCCGCGAGGCTTCTCGCCTCGGTCGGCGCGGAGGCGCTCGCGACGACGAGCGCAGGCTTCGCGTGGACGCTCGGCAGGCTCGACGGGCACGTCACCCGCGACGAGCTCGTGGCGCACGTCGCCGCGCTCGCCGACGCGACCGACCTGCCGCTGAACGTCGACAGCGAGCGCTGCTTCCCGGATGAGCCGGGTGGCGTCGCCGAGACGGTCCGCCTGCTCGGCGAGGCTGGTGCCGCGGGCTGCTCGATCGAGGATTGGAACCCGGTGGACGGCCGCATCGAGGACGCGGAGCTCGCGGTCGAGCGCGTAAGCGAGGCCGCCGCCGCGGCGCGGGCGTTCGACCCGCCGCTGGTGCTCACCGGCCGCTGCGAGAACCACCTGCGCGGCGTCGACGACCTCGACGACACGATTGCGCGACTCGCCGCCTACCGCGAGGCCGGCGCCTCGTGCCTCTACGCGCCGTGGATCCTGACGGGCGAGCAGATCGTTGCGGTCGTGGAAGCGGCGCAGGCGCCCGTCAACGTCCTCGCCGCGCCGCTCACACCTCCGGTGCCCGAGCTGGCGCGCCTCGGCGTGCGGCGGGTGTCGACAGGCAGCCTGCTCGCCTCCGCCGCGTACGGCACGCTCCTCGCGGGAGCCCGCGAGCTGCTCGGCGACGGCACGTCGACGTACGCCGACTCGTCGATGAGCCAGGCCGAGCGCGAGACCGCCTTCGGCTAGACGCTCGATGTGAGCTGGACGTCCTTGCGCTGTGCCTGGTGGGGCATCCGCTGCCGCGGATGTTTCACGTCAAGCCTCTAGTCCGCCCACCAGTCGCGCCGGCCGTCGACGTCTTCGCGCGGATCTTCGCCGAGATTGGGCGCGCCGACGACGAGGATCTCGAGGCCGTCCGGCCCGGCCTCGTAGCCTCGCCAGGAACCGGGCGGGACCCGCACCGCGTCCCATTCCTCGAGCTCGACGATCACGTCGTCGATCTTGATCCGCCCGCTCCCGCGCACGACGACGTACACCTCTTCCTGCGTCATGTGCGTGTGGCCGTACGGAAAGCGATAGCCCGGCGGGACGCGCTGGTAGCTCAGGGCCGAGTGCTCGAGCCCGAGCGCCTTGGTCGCCGCGCGGAACTCCAGGTCGGGCGCGCCGTCGAACCTCGAGCCGAGGTCATCCAGGTCCTTGATGTTCCTGAGCGTGAACGGCACCGACTCAGACGCCGCGCGGGGCCTCGTCGTCGACCGAGACGCGGACGAGGACGCGGATCGAGAGCATCCCGACCACGCCGCTTCCGTCCACGACCGGCAGGTGCCGAAAGCCGCCGTGGATCATCAACGCGGCCGCCTGGCCCGCGCTCTCGTCCGGACTGATCGTGTCCGGCCCGTGCGTCATCGCGTCGGCCACCGATCCTCCGATCGCCCCGGTCGCTACCGCCCGCAGGATGTCGCGCTCGGTGACGATCCCGACCAGGCGGTCGCCTTCCGACACGACGACGGCGCCGACCCTCCGCTCGTGCATTCGCCGGGCTGCGTCGACGAGGCTCGTCGCCGGCTCGAGTCCGAGCACGTCCGGGGTCATGATCTCGCCGACGGTGGGCACGAGCCGATCCTAGCGCCGCCCCTTCGCCCGCGAGACGTCGCGCTGGAACTTCGAGAGCGCGCGCCAGCGCTTGCGCTCCTCCGCCTGCGCCCGCTTGTCGAGCCGCCGCTCGAGATGCGCGAGCTCCGCCTCGAGCTTCAGGTAGCTGTCCCAGCGCTCCTGCGGGAGCGTGCCGTCTGCGAGCGCGGCCTTCACGGCGCAGCCCGGCTCGCGCTCGTGGCTGCAGTCGGAGAAACGGCAGTGCTCGAAGAGGGACGTCACGTCGTCGAACGTCTCCTCGAGCGCCTCGTCCGCGACCCAGAGCTGGAGCTCGCGCATCCCCGGCGTGTCGATCACCAGCGCGCCGCCTGGGAGCTGGACGAGCTCGCGGCGGACTGTCGTGTGCCGGCCCTGGCCGTCGCTGCGGAGCTCCTGCGTCTCGAGCAGCTCGTCGCCCGCGAGCGTGTTCACGAGCGTCGACTTCCCGACGCCGGACGATCCGAGGAGCGCGGCTGTGACACCAGGACGGAGATCCTCGCGAACCGCGTCGAGCCCCTCGCCCGTGACGCTCGAGAGCACGTGCACCCGCACGTCCGCCGCGACCGCCTCGACGGCGGCACGAGCGCCGTCGGGATCGCTCGCGAGGTCGCTCTTCGTGAGCAGCACGACCGGCTGCGCGCCGCTTTCGCGCGCGAGGATGAGGTAGCGCTCGAGGCGCCGCAGGTTCAGGTCCTCGTTGAGCGAGGTGACGATGAACACGATGTCGACGTTCGCCGCGAGCACCTGCTCCTCGGAGGCCTGCCAGGCGGTCTTGCGCGAGAACTTCGTGCGGCGGGGAAGCACCGCGTGGACGGTGCCGGCCCGCTCTTCGGGGCGGGCCGCGACCGCGACCCAGTCACCGACGGCGGGCAGGTCCGCCGGCGAGGCGGCCTCGTCGTAGAGGCGGCCCGCGACGTCGCAGCGAAGCTCGCCATCGGCGGTGAGGACGTCGTACGCGCCGCGGTGCTGCACGGCGATGCGGCCGGGGATCAGACCGGCCTGTGCGTGGGGCTCGAACTCCTCGGCGAGGACGTCGTCCCAGCCGAGGGCGGTGAGGTCGTGCACGGTGATGGTCTCCTCTCGGGACTAGCGACAGGACGCGGGGCGGCGCGCCCGTTGCGAGAGGCCCGTCTCCGGTGCTTTGGCTATCGGCCGACGGGCCGCGCCGAGCGCGGCCGGGAGGAAGCAAGCTCTGTCATCGCGCAACCTCCTTCGTCGGGGACGCGTCCCAGTATGCCCGACGGCCCTGCCGGCGTGAAGCTCGCTGCTACGCCGCACGGTGCAGCTGCTCCTCGAGGGAGACGAGCGGCAGCTGGAACACGCGTTCCGCGGAGCCGTCCGTGACGACGTTGTCGCCGGCCTCCATCATCGTCAGGAGGTCGCGAGTGAGCGGGATGTTCCCGGGCAGGCGCTCGGTCACGAGCGCGTTCGCACGCATGAACGCCATCGGCACGTGGACGCTCGGACGCCGCACCCCGATCGCCTGCTTCAGCTTCGCCCACAGCTCGTTCCAGCTGACGACGTCCGGTCCGCCCAGCTCGAACGTCCCGCCGGTCGCCGCCTCCTCGTCGACCGCCCGAACGAAGTAGGCAGCGACGTCGTCCGCCCAGATCGGCTGCAGCCGCTGCTTCCCGGGGCCCGCGATCGGCGTGACCGGCGCGAGCCTCGCCAGCTTGCGGAACGTCGGCAGGATGCCCCCGTCCACGGCGAAGACGAAGCTCGGCCGGAAGATCACGAACGGGATGGTCGAGCCCTCGACGGCCTGCTCCATCGACCACTTCGCCCGGTAGTAGGGGACGAGGTCCTTCGTCCGCTCGTCGAGCCCGAGCGCGCTCATGTGGACGAAGCGCCGGACGCCCGCGTCCTGCGCCGCGCGCAGGAGGTCTCGCGTGCCCTGGCTCATGATCCGCTCGAACTGCTCGGCCCTTCCCTGACGGATCGCGACGAGGTGCACGACGCACTCCACACCTTCGGTGGCGGAGGCGAGGCTGGCGGGCTCGGTCATGTCACCCACGACGAGCTCGCAGCCGGCGAGCTCGGGCTTTGCCGCCGTGCGCAGGTCGCGGACGAGGCACCGCACCTGCTTGCGCGCGCTGCGCAGGGCAGCCACGACGTGGCCGCCGACGAACCCGGTGGCGCCGGTGACGAGGATCATCCACGCGGATCATGGAACCCGCACGGGTGAGGTCAAACCTCGTCGCCGGGACGGCTCAGCGAGCCCGGGGACCGGTGTGCCAGAAGACGAGCGCCGCCGCAGTCGCCTCTGCGAGGAGGCTGACCGCCGCGATCAGCTTGAGTGAGATCGGAATCCGCCGCATATACCGGTTATCGGCAGAAACGGCCGGTTTGTCCAGCGGACCGCAGAACTAGGATGGCCTTCCCGTGAGCGCCCCGTTCGTCCACCTGCACGTCCACTCGGAATACTCGATCCTCGACGGAGCCTGCAGGATCCCGGCGCTCGCGGAGAAGGCGGCGCGTCTCGAGATGCCGGCCGTCTCGCTCACCGACCACGGGTCGATGGCCGGCGCGATCGATCTCTACAAGGCGGCGCAGGCGCAGGGAGTGAAGCCGATCTTCGGCTGCGAGGTGTACGTCGTCGACGACCGCAAGGTGCAGTCGAAGGGGCACGCGCACCTCACGGTTCTCGCCGCCGACTCGACGGGCTACGCGAACCTCGTGAAGCTCTGCTCGCTCGGCTACCTGGAGGGCTACTACTACAAGCCGCGCGTCGACTGGGAGCTGCTCGAGCGCTACGCACAGGGGATGATCGCGCTCTCCGGCTGCCTGTCCGGGCGCGTCTCGCGGGCGCTTTCCGAGCACCGCGAGGACGACGCGCTCGCCGAGCTCGACCGGCTCTCCCAGATCTTCGGCCGGGACTCGACGTACGTGGAGCTGCAGAACGTCGGGCTCGAGGCGCAGCAGGCCGCGTTCCGCGGCCTTCCCGGGCTTGCCGAGCGGCTGCGCCTGCCCCTCGTCGCTACGGGCGACGTGCACTACCTCGACGCGGCCGATGCGCACAGCCACGACGCGCTCCTCTGCATCCAGTCGGGCGACTCGCTCAAGAACCCCGATCGCTGGCGCTTCGGCGCCGACGAGTTCTACTTCAAGACGCCCGAGGAGATGGCGCTCGACTTCCCGGGCCACGAGGAGGCGCTCCGGCGGAGCCTCGAGGTCGCAGAGCGGTGCAACGTCGAGCTCGAGCTGGGGCGGATCCGGCTGCCGAGGTTCCCGGTGCCCGATGGACGCGATGCCTTCGAGTACCTCGTCGAGCTCTGCGAGCGCGGCCTCGTCAAGCGCTACGGGTCGTCGACGCCCGAGCTCGACGAGCGCCTGCGGTTCGAGCTCAAGACCGTCCGCGAGATGGGCTTCGCCGACTACTTCCTGATCGTCGCGGACTTCATCGGCTTCGCCAAGCGGAACGGGGTCTCGGTGGGGCCCGGCCGCGGCTCGGCGGCGGGCTCGCTCGCCGCGTACTGCCTGGAGATCACGGACATCGACCCGCTGCGTTACGGCCTCCTCTTCGAGCGCTTCCTCAACCCGGCCCGCAAGGACATGCCCGACATGGACATCGACTTCGCCGTCGAGGGTCGCGAGCGCGTTATCAACTACGTGGCCGAGAAGTACGGTCGCGACCGCGTCGCGCAGATCATCACGTTCTCGAAGATGGCCGCGCGGGCCGCGCTGCGCGACGCAGGCAGGGTGCTGGAGATCCCCTACGGCGTCGTCGACCGGATCGCGAAGCTCGTCCCCGAAGGCCCGGGCCAGACGCTCGACGAGGCGATGAAGCCTGGCGCCGAGCTCGCGCGGGCGGTTGCGGAGGACCCGGTCGCGAAGGAGATCGTCGACCTCGCCCGCCCGCTCGAGGGACTGACCCGAGCCGACTCGATCCACGCGGCCGGCGTCGTGATCGGCGCCGAGCCGT
Source organism: Gaiella sp. (assembly GCA_035705535.1). Lineage (GTDB taxonomy): Bacteria > Actinomycetota > Thermoleophilia > Gaiellales > Gaiellaceae > Gaiella. The sequence continues at coordinate 14,576 of DASSVY010000148.1, forward strand.
TGATCGACGTCGTC
>DASSVY010000149.1:0-8953 GCA_035705535.1 Gaiella sp.
TCGTCTCGAGCCCGAGCGCGAGCTGCGCGTCGGGCACGAGCGGCGAGAAGACGGGCTCCGTCTCGCGGGCCGCGTCGGGCCGGAGGGCATCCGCCCACAGCGGGCTCTCGGCCGCTGCGGCGGCGGCAATGTCCGCGAACAGCGTCAATGGGCGGCTGCGAACGCCTCGACGGCGGCGACCGTGCGCTCGACGTCCTCGACGGTGTGCGCCGTCGAGGGAAAGAGGCACTCGAACTGCGACGGCGGCGCGTAGATCCCCGCCGCGAGCAACTGCCGGAAGAGCGCGCCGAAGCGCTCGGTGTCGCACGCGCGGGCGTCCTCATGGTCACGGACGGGCCCGTCGTGGCAGAAGAGCGTCAGCATGGCGCCGACGCGCTGGACCGTCCCGAACGGCGCGAGGCCCGTCTCGAGGAGGGAGCCGACCCGCTCGAGCTCGTCGTACACCGAAGGGTCGCGGAGACGGCGCAGCACGGAGAGCCCCGCCGCGGTCGCGAGCGGGTTCCCGGAGAGCGTGCCGGCCTGGTACACGTCGCCGACGGGCGCGAGGCGCTCCATGAGGTCGGCCCGGCCGCCGAACGCCGCCAACGGGAGCCCGCCCCCGACGATCTTCCCGAGGATCGTCAGGTCGGGAAGCACGCTGTACAGGGACTGCGCGCCGCCACGACCGACGCGGAAGCCGGTCATCACCTCGTCGAAGACGAGCAGTGCGCCCGTCGCGTCGCAGAGCGCGCGGAGAGCCTCGAGGAAGCCGGGCTCCGGCGGGACGCAGCCCATGTTCCCGGCGACGGGCTCCACGACGATCGCCGCAAGCCCCTCGCCGTAGTGCGCGCACGCTGCCGCGACGCCGTCGACGTCGTTGAACGCGCAGACGATCGTGTCGGCGGTCGCTCCTGACGGGACGCCCGGCGTCGAGGGGATCCCGAGCGTCATCACGCCCGAGCCGGCCTCCGCGAGCAGCGCGTCGACGTGACCGTGGTAGCAGCCTGCGAACTTGATCACCCGGTCGCGGCGCGTCGCACCGCGGGCGAGCCTGAGCGCGCTCATCGACGCCTCGGTGCCCGAGCTCACGAGGCGGACCATCTCGACGGAGGGGACGGCGTCGACAATCTCGGCCGCGAGCTCGACCTCCGCCTCGGTCGGCGCGCCGAAGGTCGTCCCGCGCTCGGCCGCCGTCTGCACCGCCTCGAGGGTCTCGGGGTCGGCATGACCGAAGATCAGGGGGCCCCAGGATTGGACCCAGTCGACGAACCTGGTCCCGTGCACGTCCTCGATCCAGGCGCCCTCGCCGCGGTGCATGAACACGGGCTCGGAGAGCCCGACCGCCCGCATCGCGCGGACGGGCGAGTTCACGCCACCCGGGATCAGGCCGGTCGCCGAGCGCCAGAGGCCCGACCGGGTCAGAGCCACGCTGCGAGGTCCTTCGCCCAGTACGTGACGATCGTCCCCGCCCCCGCCCGCTTGATCGCGGTGAGCGACTCGATCGCGGCGCGCCGCTCCTCCAGGTGGCCCGCGTCGGCCGCCGCGCGCACCATCGCGAACTCGCCGGAGACCTGGTACGCCCAGACGGGGCAGTCGAAGCGCTCGCGCACGGCACGGATCACGTCGAGGTACGGGAGCGCCGGCTTGACCATGAGGACGTCGGCGCCCTCGTCGAGGTCGAGCGCGGCCTCGCGGAGCGCCTCGCGAGCGTTCGCCGGATCCATCTGATACCCGCGCCGGTCGCCGAACGCCGGAGAGGACTCCGCAACCTCGCGGAACGGGCCGTAGAACGCCGACGCGTACTTGGCGGCGTACGAGACGATCGGCGTGTCGGGAAGCGCGGCGCGGATCGCGCCGACCCGGCCGTCCATCATGTCGCTCGGGCACACGGCGTCGGCACCCGCCTCCACGTGGCTGACCGCGGTGCGGACGAGGAGCTCGAGGGTCTCGTCGTTCGCGACCGTGTCCCCGTCGAGGACGCCGCAGTGGCCGTGCTCCGTGTACTCGCACAGGCAGACGTCGGTGAGCAGTGTCAGACCGGGCACCTCGGCACGGAGCGCGCGAAGGGCGCGCTGCACGATCCCGTCGTCGTCCCATGCGCCTGAGCCCTCGGCGTCCTTCGTCTCCGGGATCCCGAAGAGGAGGACTGCGCGGACCCCCACCCCCGTGAGCTCGCCGGCCTCGCGGACGAGCTCGTCGACGGAGCGCTGCGCGATCGCGTCGAGGCCCTCGACCGGGCGCACGACTCCTTCGCCCGGGCAGGCGAAGAGGGGCATCACCACGTCGTCGAGCGAGAGCGAGGTCTCGCGTACGAGCGCGCGCAACGTGTCGGTGCGCCGGAGCCGACGCAGCCGTGTCGCGGGAAAGCTCATGGCCGGAAGCGTACGCACGCGGATGCCTCGGACTCAGGGCACGCGGCTCGCGGCCCGCGGCGGCTCGAGCTCGACGTCGACGGGGATGTCCCCGTCGCCACCTTCCTCCCACGCGTCCAGCTCGATGCGCTCCCGGAAGAACTCCCAGATCGCCCGGCCCGCGGCCATCGTCGGCAACGCGATGAGCACCCCTGCGATCCCGTAGAGCTCGCCGCCCGCGAGCAGCCCGAAGATCACGAGGAGCGGGTGCAGGCGAAGCGCGTTCGACATGACCTTCGGCACGACCACGTGCCCTTCGATCTGGTAGATGAACACGAAGAGCGCCGCGACCCAGATCACGCCGATCGGGTCGACGAACAGCGCGTAGATCGCGGGCGGCACCGCCGAGAGCCACGGCCCGATGTAGGGGATCACCTCGACGAAGGCCGTCCACACCCCGAACAGCAGCGCGTACCGGTCGGCGCCGTCGACGAGGCCGGTCTTGCCGAGCACCCACATGCCGACCCCGGCGCTCGTGCCGATGACGAGCGAGAGGATCACCTGACCGCGGACGTACCCCCACAGGGCGCGCTCGATCCGCTGGGTCAGCGGTGGCCCGTTCGCGGGCGGGAACCGCTTGTCGATCGACGCCTCGAGCCGCGGCATGTCGAGCAGCATGTAGATGGAGATCACCGCGATCAGGACGACCGAGAACAGCAGGAGGATCACCGAGACGGCCGCGCCCTGGGCGAAGGAGATCGCGTCCTGGGCGTAGCGCGACACGTCCCCGGCCCCGATCGACTGCGTGACGTCGTCAAGCTGCTTCTCGATGCGGATTCCCTCGAGCCCGTGGTCGTCGAGCCAGGCCTGGAGCCGGTCGATGTCCACCTCGACCCCTGTCTTCCCCGTCGTCGCGCTCTCCTCGGTCAGGTAGTTGTCGATGCGCTCCGCCGCGGTTCGCGTCTCGGAGACGACGACGGTGCCGAGCGCGACGAGCAGGCCGATGACTGCGGCGGCGAACACGATCGAGACGACCGCCACCGAGAGCCCGCGCGGCAGCCGCAGCCGGGTCAGATCGCGGACGAGCGGGTTCAGCGTGAACGCGATCACGGCCGCCGTGAGGAACAGGAAGATGACGTGCCCGAGGGTGCGCGCCAGCAGGAACGCGAACACGAGCAGCACGGGCAGCACGACGAGCTGCACCCAGCGGGGAATCCGGATCCGCGGGGGCGCGGTCATGCCGCGATCGTAGCCCTGGCCCTGGCCGGTGCACCGCCGCGTTCCCGTGCGGGGCATGAACGCCGCAGCCAAGATGGTTGAGCGGAAATTCGCGCGAACCGGATGCCGCCCCAGGACGTCACGCCAGTTTCCGGTCAACCATCTCGTGCGCTACCGTGCCCGCGATGGCCTCGCCGCGCTCCCGGCAAGCCGCCCGTCTTCGTGAACGCCGGCGCCGCGCCCAGCGGCGCGCGCGCCGCCTCGTGATCCTCTCGGCGCTCGCGGTCCTGGGGATCGTCACGCTGCTCCTGACCGCGTTCGGCACCGGGGGCTCGTCCGGCCCGGAGCCCGCGTCGCTCGCCGCAGTGCCGGCCTCGAGCGACGCCGCGGTTCGGCCCACGCCGCAGGCGCTCGCGACGATCGGCAATCTCGGCATCCAGCTGCCTGTCGCGGCCGCGTCGCTCACTGCGATCGGCTTCCACGGCTCGAGCGACGGCTCGCTGCCGCTGCAGCCGGTCGGGCGGCAGGCGAACGAGGGCCTGCTCGCACGGCTGTGGCGTCACATCGCGGGCAACGGCCGGGACTGGCCGCGCTGGTACCAGCTCGAGGGCGGCCCACCGGGGACGAACATCCTCGACGTCGGGACGCCTCCCGGCACCGACGTCTACTCGCCCGTCGCGGGCTCGGTGGTCGCCGTCACGAAGCTCGTCATCGGCGGCAAGAGGGTCGGGAGCCGGATCGACGTCCGGCCGACCCGCGCGCCGTCCGTGATGGTCTCGGTGACGAACGTCCGGCCGGACCCGTCGATCGCCGTCGGCACCCCGGTGCTCGCGGCGACGTCGAAGCTCGGCACGGCGGTGAACGTCGCCGCCGTCGAGGAGCAGGCGCTCGCGTCCCATGCGGCGAACGGCGGCAACAACGTGTCGATCTCCGTGTATCCGTCGCCCGGGTCGCTTCCCTAAAGGTCAACAGGAGCGCAGATGCGCATCCTCTTCGTCGGCGACGTCGTCGGCCGGCCCGGCCGCGATGCGTTCGAGGGCCTGATCCCCGGCCTCCGTGAGCGCCACGAGGTCGACCTGTGCATCGTCAACGGCGAGAACGTCGCGAACGGGATGGGGATCACCCCGCGGCTCGCCGAGGTTCTGCTCGCGGCGGGCGCCGACGCGATCACGCTCGGCAACCACACCTGGCGCCGCGACGAGATCGGCCCCTATCTCGCCACGTCGTCCGTCGTCCTCCGGCCCGCGAACATGCAGCACGACGCTCCCGGGCGCGGTCTCGGCGTCGTCGAGGCCCGCGACGGCACGAGCGTCGCGGTGATCAACCTGCTGGGCTCGCTCTTCCTCGACCCCGCGCACAGCATGTGGGAGACCGTCGACGCGCTCGTCGACGAGGCGTCCGAGGCCTCGCCCGTGGTCGTGGTCGACGTCCACGCCGAGGCGACGAGCGAGAAGGTCGCCCTCGCCGCGTGGCTCGACGGCCGCGTCACGGCGGTCCTCGGGACCCACACCCACGTGCAGACGTCGGACGCCCGGATCCTCCCGGGCGGCACGGCCGCGCTCACAGACGTCGGGATGACCGGGCCGCACGACTCCGTGATCGGCGTCGAGACGGAGCTCGCAGTGCGGCGGATGCGGACCGGGATGCCGGTGCGGTTCGAGACGGCGTCCGGTGGCGTGCGCCTCGAGGGCGCACTGGTCACGTGCGACCCGGGGACGGGACGGGCGACGGCGATCGAGCCGGTGCGCGTTGCGTGGCCGGCCACGTGAGCGCGGCGAGCAGGCCGAGCAGCACGAGCCCACGCAAGAGGACGAGCCAGGAGGAAAGCGGGTCGAAGTCCCGGACGAGATCCCAGTAGCGCGCCGGGAACCAGATCGCGGTCAGCGCGCACGCGACGACCGTCAGTGCGATCGCGCCGCGGCGGCGAGGGCCGCCGACGAGCGGGACGAGCAGGACGAGCCAGACGAGGAACTGCGGGGAGAGCACCTTGCTGAGCGCCACGAACGCGACGACGGACGCCGCCGTGTGCCTCACGAGCCGCTCGGTCGTCGACGGCCCGCGGGCGTACGAGACCCAGACGAGCACGACCGCGGCGACCTGGGCGATGCCCTGAAGGACCGCGAGCGCCCCGGCGCCGCCGCCGGTCAGGTTCTGGGAGCCGCTCCCGGACGTCCAGCCGAGGCCCGTCCCGAATGCCTGATGGAGCGCGAGCAGAACGCCTGCGCCGAGGCTCTCGATCTGCAGCGGCCGGCCGACCTGACGTCCGAGCGAGTCGAGCACCCCGTCCGGTGCGACCACGAGGAAGGCCGCGTATGCGAGCACGATGGGTGCGGCGGCGAGTCCGAGCACGATCGCGAGCTCGCGTCGGCCGCCACGCCGCCATGCGTCGATCGCGAGGGGCGGGAGCAGCAGCGCGGGGTAGAGCTTGACCGCCGCGCCGATCCCGACGACGAGCGCGGCCGCCCGCCGGCGGCCGGCCACGGCGAGCGCGACCGCGGCGACGACGAGCAGCGCCGGGACGAGGTCGAACCGGGTCAGGATCACGCCGCCGAGCAGCAGCGGTGCGAGCGCCACCGCGGCGAGCGAGAGGATGCGCTCCCGTCGCGGAAGCTCGAGCCGGCGGAGCGCGACGTCGAGGACGAGGACTCCGAGCACGCCGACGATCGCCATCTCCGCGACGAACGCGATCCGATACGCGTGGAGGGAGCCCGTCACGAGCGCCGGCAGCACGAGCGCAGGGAGCGCACCGGGCGGGTACTCGAAGCCGAAGTCCCGGTAGGGCACGAAGCCGTCGGCGATCCGCTCGCCGTACGCCTGGTAGAGCGCGATGTCGGTGACCGCGTCGCCGAGGTGCTCCCACAGGGCGGTGATCCCCACCGCGCACGCCACGAAGACGACGCATGCGACGAGCGCCTCCCGCGACGGCCTCCACGCCGAGGTCGAAGCCGCAGTTGGCAACGTGCCGGCTGTCACCCCGCGCCTTCTGGGGTCGGGTCCGGTGCTCGGGCCGTCGACTGCTCCTCCCGAGGCAGGAACAGGGCGAGCAGGACGAACGGGAGCACCCAGGGAAGGTAGAGGTAGAACCAGTGCGTGAGGCAGAGCTCGACCGCGAGCAGCACCGCGGCCGAGAGCGCGGCGAGCTCGAGCGGGCCCTTCTCCCGTGGGACGACGGCGACGATCCCTGCGAGCGCGATCGTGGCCACCTGGACGACGGTCTGGAGCGAGGCGAGGTCCGGGATCCCGCGTGCGTCGTACCGCCCCCAGCCCCAGATCGAGAACGGCGACGGCCGGTCGAGCTGGAAGCCGAAGGTCCGATCCCAGAAGGTCTCGATCGCATCGCGTAGTGACGGGTCGAGGAGCAAGATCGAGAACGCGGCCAACGTGGCAAGCGCGAAGGCCAGCACGAAGCGCCCCATCCGCGCGGGCCTGTCTATCGAGCGGTACGTGAGCCAGAGCGGCGTGAGCGCGAGCGTGGCGAACTTCGTCCAGCCGGCAAGCGCGGTCGAGACACCGCGCGCGCTCGGTGAGGAGGCGAGCCAGAAGCCCCACACGAGGAGCGCGGGCATGATCGCGTCGTTCGTGTTCGACATGAGCGCGTAGGTGGTGAACGGATAGGCCGCCCAGCCGAACGCCAGCACGGCCGCGAGCCGCGTCCCCCCGAACCGACGGCCGACGAGGACCAGCCCGAAGAGCGCGAGCACGTCGAAGGCGATCGCGGTCGCATGCGCGGCAGGCAGGTGGTCCCACTTCCCGCTCCAGCCGAGCGTCACGACGGCCGGCACATACGCGAGATAGGCAACCGGCCCGTACGTGTCCCCGCTCGGGTTCGCGGACTCACAGCGGCCGTTCGTCTGGATCCGATCGCGGATCTCTCCGTCGCTGGCGGCAGGACCGCACGGCTTGCCCTCCTCCGTCGGCATGGTCCCGTAGGGGATGCGGCCGTCCACGATCCGGTCGGCGCCGATCACCCCGGCGTAGCCGACGTCGATCACCGTTCGTTGGTTCTCCACGTCGAGCCCGACGCGGAAACCGACGAGGAACAGCGTCGCGCCGACGAGCGCCCAGACCGGCCAGCGCGGGACGGGCAGGTGCGGTCGGGCACGTCGCCGGAAGCCGATCCAGGCGGTGCGCACGAGCAGGTACGCGAGCGGAGGCACCGCGAGCGCGGCGCTCTGGAACACCTCACCGCGGTTGAAGAACACGAGCGACACGCCGAACGAGAGCAGGACGAGCAGATCGAGCGTCGAGACCGTGAAGGGTCGCCGCACGTCGATCAGCCCGACGAGGAACACCGCGGAGAGACCGAGCCACACGGGCCACGAGGTGAGGAGCTTCCCGCCGAATGCACCGGGGCTCGCGCGTGCCATCTTCCAAGCGACCTGCGGCCCGGTCCACGCCTCCGTCACCGCGCCGCGATCGGTCACCTTCCCGGTGGCGATCTCCCCTGCGTGCCCCCACCAGACCTGCACCGTCCAGAGTCGTGTCTTGCGGTCGAAGGTCGCGTCGGTCGGAGGGTCGGGTGGGTAACGGTCGATCCAATCGGCGACCTTCGGGACGCGGAGGAAGGCGGCGACGACCGCCTTCTCGGTGAGCCTCGGCGGGCCCTGACCGGGGAGGAACGGCTCGGGCACGAGCTTGCCGTTCGCGTCGTAGAGCGGACCCGGCGAGACGGAGGGCTCCGTGGCCGACGGCGCCGTGGCGCCGAGCGCCACGCCTGCGCCGACGAGCGCCGCGGCGGCGGCGAGCAGCGCCGCGAGGGCGAGCGCCCAACGGGGGCGGGGAGCGGACGTCGTCGGTCGCGGTCGGGCTTCTAGCCGCGCCGGAACGACCACAGCTTGTTGCCGACGAAGTTGACGGGCGTGACGAGCACGATCGCGATCGCCTGCGCGACGATTGCGTCGCTGAGCCCGGCCTCCACGAGCACGTAGAGAACAAGGAGGTTCGCCGCGAGCGCCAGCGTGGAGACGACGAGAAACCGCAGCCATTGGAACACGACGTGGCCGCGCTGCCCGCGGAACGTCCACCGCCGATTCCAGATGTAGTTGTTCGTGACCGCGACGAGGAACGACCCGATCGCGGCGGGCATGTAGTGGAGGCCCGCACCCTTCAGCAGGAGCACGTAGACGACGAGGTTCACGACGTAGCCGCTCGCCCCGACGACGCAGAACTTGACAAGCTGCTCCCAGTTCGCCCGCCTCCGGAGCGCGGCGTCCACCCGTCGTCGTGGGGTCACCGGCGCTTGCGTGATCGCGGTCTGATCGTCCATCTGCGTCGGGCGAGCGTACCGGCGTTTCCGGCCGTCCGGCGGGTTCACGCCCGGACGAGAGGCACGAACCGACAGGCCACCGATCGCGTCTCGACGAGCCCGTGCTCGGTCTTCTCGAGACGGACGAGCTGTTGCCCCC
>DASSVY010000150.1:0-3476 GCA_035705535.1 Gaiella sp.
TCGGCCGCCGCGTCGACCGGCGTCAGGCCGTCGTGCAGGAGCTGACGGAACCGGGTGACGATGAACACCGAGTAGTCGATCCCGACGCCGAGGCCGATCATGCTCACCAGGATCGGCGTGATCGTGTTGATGTCGGTCAGCCCGGCGAGGATGAACAGCAGCAGGAACGCCGTCGCGAGCGCGACGAGCGCGAGCATGATCGGGATGAACGCCGCGACGAACGTGCGGAACACGATCAGCAGCACGATCAATGCCGCCAGCAGCCCGAGCAGCTCGGACGTGCCCTGCTCGATCGGCGGGAACTCCGCCTCGCCGTTGTACTCGACCGTGACGCCCACGGGCGCGAGCGCCTCCCGCACCGCGTCCTCGACGTTGACCACGGCGTCGCGGTCCTTGTCGTAGATCACCCGGTCGAACTGCGCCTCCGCGTACGCGATACGGCCCTGGTCGGAGAAGGTCGCGGCGCTGAACGGGTTCCCCACGCTGTCGAGGCCGGCGGTGTCGGTCGTCGGCTTGAAGTCGGACGAGGTGCGGAGCTTTGCCATCTCCGCCTGGATCGCGGCTTTGCGCTCCGGCGTGTCGAGCCGTTGCCCCTCGGGCGCGGCGAGCACGATGTTGAGCACGCTGCCCTGCTCCGACTTGAACTGCGACTCGATCAGGTCGGTCGCCTTCTGCGTGTCGGAGCCGGGGATCGTGAACTCGTCGCGGAGGCCACCGCCGATGGCGATGACGAGCACGACGAGCGCGACCACGATCCCGAGCCATCCGCCCAGGATTCGCCAGGGATGGGTGGCGCAGATGCGTGCCCAGCCCGCGAGCGCGCCGGTCGCAAGTCTCTCGTGGGCGGCGCGCCGCCCGTTCGCGGGCGGCCCCGTCGCCCCGTTTCCGTGTGTCTCGGTGTGTGAGCTCATGGTCGAACCTCGTTTGGTCGGGCATTTCGGAGTGAGACCCCGTGTCGCCCCGGAACTCATCGGCGGCCGTGGACGGCGGGACTCGTCGCGTCTGACAGCCAGCTTGACGTGGTCATCACGACCCGCGGGTACGGCTACCCGCACTGCGCCAGAGCGGCTGCCTTCACGGTAGCGGTCGCTCTCGGTCGGCTGTCGATGCTCCGTCCCGCCCGACACGCTGTTCGGCGGTCAACGGGGCGGAGCTCGACTCTGCATGTTTCGGATTACCGGAGCTGCTCGAGCCGCTCCCGGTACTGCTCGCCGGTGATCTCGCCGCGGGCGAAGCGCTCGGCGAGGTTGCCCCGCGCGCGATCCATGTCGGACGGGTGGTGGTGGCGCCAGCGTCCGCCGCGCACGACGCACCAGACCAGGAAGCCCAGCAGGACGAGCCAGAAGAAGGCGAACGGGAACCAGTAGCCGTCGTGCTCGCCGTGCGAGCCGACGACCGTCGTGAGTGCAGTGAGTGTGCTCATGTCGGCCACGGTACGGGCCGCCGGGGGCGCTCCGAAACGCCCGCGAGACGGAACTTCGCCGTCCTCCTCGAGGGGGATGCAGCTCCTCCGCGCGGGCGACTCGCCGGGCAGAAGCGGCGGCTACCGTCGACTCCGTGGCCACGCTCAAGGCTCGCTCGTGGCTCTTCGATGCGGCCATCGCGGCCGTTGCACTTGCGATGTCGCTCGGCGCCATGGGCCACGGGGCCTGGAATCGCGACCACACGGGCAGCGGCAACCACCGGCTCGACGCGCTCGGCGTGGCGCTCGCCCTGGCGATGGCGCTGCCGCTCGTCGCGCGGCGGATCTGGCCCATGCCCGTGCTCGCGGTCGTCGCGGCCGCGACCGGCGCCCTCTACGCGCTCGACTACGGCTTCCCGCCCGTCGCGTTCGCCGTCGCGCTCTACACGGTCGCCCGCTGGCCCGACCGAACGCGGCCGCTGCTCCGCAACGCGGTCCTCGCCGGGAGCGTCGCCGTGCTGCTCGTCCCGTCGCTCGCGCAGACCGGGTTCGGCCCGCGCGTCTTCGCCGGCACGGCGGTGTGGGCCCTCGCGTGGTTCGCCGGCGACCGCATGCGGCAGCGCCACGAGCGGATGGCCTCGGCCGCCGAGCGCGCACGGCAAACCGAGCGGGAGGCCGAGCGCGAGCGGCGGCTCGCCTCCGCGGAGGAGCGGACGAGGATCGCGCGCGACCTCCACGACTCCGCGGGGCACGCGGTCAACGTGATCCTCGTGCAGGCCGGCGCGGCGCGCCTGCTCCTGGAGCAGGACCCGGCGCGCTCGCGAGCCGCGCTCCAGACGATCGAGGACGTCGCGCGAGAGACGCTCGTCGAGATCGACCAGCTCGTGCGCGCGCTCCGCGACCCCGGCGGGACCGACGGCGTCGAGCCGCCTGCCGGGCTCGCGGCCCTCGACACGCTCGTGGCGCGGTCGCGGGCGGGCGGGCTCGACGTCGAGGTCGAGCGGCTGGGCGCAGGGCGCACGTTGCCGACCGGCGTCGACCAGGCCGCCTACCGGATCCTCCGCGAGGCGCTGACCAACGCGTCACGGCACGGGGCCGGGACCGCGCGTGTGGAGCTGACGTACGGCACCTCCGCGCTCGAGCTCGTGGTGACGAATCCGCTCCGAGCAGGCGGCGGCGAGGAGCGAGAGGGCCACGGCATCGTCGGCATGCGCGAGCGTGCGGCCCTCGTCGACGGGACGCTCGAAGCCCGCGCGGAGGGCCAGAGCTTCCGCGTCACGGCGAGGCTGCCGTACCGTGAGGCGACGTGAGCGAGGCCCCGATCCGCGTGCTGCTCGTCGACGACGACGCCCTGATGCGCGCCGGGCTCGAGGCGATCTTCTCGAGCGATCGTGCGATCGAGGTGGTCGGAGAGGCGGTCGACGGCGGCGACGCGCTCAGGCGGGTCGACGAGCTCCGTCCCGACGTCGTCCTGATGGACGTCCGGATGCCCGCTCTCGACGGCATCGCCGCCACGCGCGAGATCGTCGCGAGGGCCCCGGACGCGCGGGTCGTGATCCTCACGACGTTCGAGGACGACGAGTACATCTTCGGCGCGCTCACGGCGGGGGCATCGGGCTTTCTGCTCAAGCGGACAAGCCCCGAGCTTCTCCTCGACGCGATCAAGGCGGTCGCCGCCGGCGACTCCCTCCTCTCCCCGTCGGTCACGCGCCGGGTGATCGACCGGATGGCCGCGCTGCCCTCGGGCGGGGCGGTGCTCGACCGGCGGGTCGAGCAGCTCACGACCCGCGAGCGCGAGGTGCTCGACCAGCTCGCGCGCGGTCTCTCGAACGCCGAGATCGCCGGGATCCTCGTGATCGAGGAGTCGACCGTGAAGACGCACGTGAAGCGGGTCCTGATGAAGCTCGGGCTCCGCGACCGCGTGCAGGCGGTGATCTTCGCCTACGAGAGCGGGCTCACGCGTCCGGGGCCGAAGCCGGCTGCCTGACTTGCCCGCACGCCGAGGACCGACGGCGATCGCGCCCAGGCCTGCGCCTGGACGCCGTACCACTCTGCCGATGCCGACAACGCAGCC
>DASSVY010000151.1:0-3928 GCA_035705535.1 Gaiella sp.
AGCACGACTTCGCCCTCGGCGATCCGCTCCACGCGCCCGAGCTGCCCCCCTCCGCGGCGGGCCGGTTCGACGAGGAGGCCGGCAGCGTCGTGCTGCAGGAGTCCGACGGCAGGAGCGGGCGAACGCAGGTCGTGCTCTCGCGCGGCGGCCAGGCGAGCGACAGTGTCATCCGCTTCCCGATCTCGCTCGCCCCGCACGGCTCCTGGGACGTCCGCGTGGACGTCGCGGTGTCGCTCGACGGGGAGGTCGCCCATCCCTCGCTCGTGGAACAGCGGTTCGGCACTGAGCGCGCCCGTGTCCGGGAGTCGCTCGATGCCTGGTCGGTGCGCCTGCCGCGGCTCCAGACCACCTGGGACGAGCTCCGCCACGCCTTCGACCAGTCCGTCGCCGACCTCGCCGCGCTACGGCTCCGCCACGGCGAGGGTGCGGAGATGGTGCCCGCAGCGGGCATGCCCTGGTTCATGACGGTCTTCGGCCGCGACACGATCATCACGAGCCTGCAGACGATGCTCCTCGGGCCCGAGCTCGCTGTGAGCGCACTCGACACGCTCGCCCAGCTCCAGGCGGACGTCGACGACCCGACGATCGACGCCGAGCCCGGGAAGATCGTGCACGAGGTGCGCTCCGGCCGGGCCGCCGAGAAGTGGTTCCACCGCTACTACGGGACGGTCGACGCGACACCGCTGTACCTCGTGCTCCTCTCCGAGGTCTGGCGCTGGACCGGGGACGTGGAGCTCGCGAGGCGCTTCCGCGAGCCGGCGCTCAGGGCGCTCTCGTGGATCGATCTCTACGGTGACCGGGACGACGACGGCTTCGTCGAGTACGAGCGCCGCTCGAACGGGCTCGAGAACCAGTCCTGGAAGGACTCCGGCGACTCGCAGCGGTTCCGAGACGGCCGGTTCGCCGAGCCGCCCATCGCGCCGGCCGAGGTGCAGGGCTACGTCTACGACGCGAAGCGGCGGCTCGCCGAGGTTGCAGGCGCCGCCTGGGGCGACGGGGAGCTCGCGGCGCGGCTCGAGCGGGAGGCCGCCGAGCTTCGGATGCGCTTCGACGAGGCGTTCTGGGTCCCCGACCGCGGCGGGTACTACGCGCTGGCTCTCGACCGCGACAAGCGCCGGGTCGACGCGCTCTGCTCGAACATCGGCCACCTCCTCTGGAGCGGCATCGTGCCGGACGAGCGGGTCGAGCCCATCGTCGACGCGCTGATGCGGCACGAGCTGTGGTCGGGGTGGGGCTTCCGCACGATGTCCACCTCCGACGCGGCTTACAGCCCGCTCAGCTACCACAACGGGACCGTCTGGCCCCACGACACGGCGCTCGCCGCCTGGGGGCTCGCCCGGTACGGGCACTGGGACGCCGTGCATCGGGTCGCGTCCGCCCTCTTCGAGGCGGCACGGCACTTCGACTGGTCGCTCCCGGAGGTCTTCGCCGGCTTCGATCGGGCGGAGACGCCCTTCCCGATCGGCTATCCGACCGCGGCGCGTCCACAGGCCTGGGCGGCGGGGACGCCTCTCCTGCTCCTGCGGCTCCTGCTGGGTCTCGAGCCCGACACGGCCAACGGACGGCTTGGCACGATGCCGGGTGTGAAGCCGATCGACCACGCGCCGTTCACCCTGCAGGGCGTACGCGCGCTCGGGCGCACGTGGGACGTCTCGTCGACGGCGACCGGGATCGGGATCGAGGCGGCGTGAAGGTCGCCGTGCTGAGCCCCGTGTGGTTCCCCGTGCCGCCCCACGCCTACGGGGGCATCGAATGGATCGTGTCGCTCCTCGCGGACGGCCTGGTCGACGACGGCCACGACGTCACGTTGTTCGCGTCCGGCGACTCGCACACGAAGGCGCGCCTCGAGTCCGTCTACGACGTCGCGCCGAGCGAGTGGATCGGGCACACGTTCTGGGAGCTGCGGCACACGGTTTCGTGCCTCCTGCACGCCGACGAGTTCGACGTGATCTCCGACCACACCGGGCTGCTCGGCCTCGCGCTCGGGTCGATGGGCCGGACTCCCTTCGCCCATACGGTTCACGGCCCGCTCTCGGGGGAGCCCGGCAGGCTGTACGACCAGGTCACGGCGATCGTGCCCCACGCGGCGCTGATCGCCGTGTCCGACGCGCAGCGGCGGCCGATGCCCGACCTGCCGTGGGTCGCGACCTGCCCGAACGCGCTCGACCTTTCGCTCTACCCGTTCGTGCCCGACCGAGGCGAGTACCTCCTGTTCCTCGGGCGGATGACGGCCGACAAGGGCGCCCACCGTGCCGTCGCCGTGGCGATGGAGTGCGGGCTCCCGCTCAAGCTCGCGGGCAAATGCCGCGAGCCGCTCGAGCAGCGGTACTTCGACGAGTACGTCCGCCCCCACCTCTCCGATCGGATCGAGTACGTCGGCGAGGTGACGCACGGCGAGAAGGTCGAGCTCCTCCAGCACGCGCGCGCGACGCTGTTCCCGATCGAGTGGGACGAGCCCTTCGGCCTCGTGATGATCGAGTCGATGGCGTGCGGGACGCCGGTGATCGCGACCCGCTACGGCGCGGTCTCCGAGGTGATCGAGGACGGAGTGAGCGGCGTCATCGTCGACCGGTGGCGCGACATGTCGGCCGCGCTCGAGCGGGTCGACGCGATCGACTCCCGCGTGCAGCGGCAGGTCGTCGAGGAGCGGTTCTCGCCGGAGCGGATGGTCGCCGACTACGTCGCCGCCTACGAGGCGACGATCGCGCGCTGGGACGCTCCGGCGGCTGCTCGCTAGACCGACGGCGTGCGCCTCCGCTCCGCGTACGACCGTGAGATCTTCCGGCTCGCGGTCCCGGCCCTCGGCGCGCTCGCCGCCGAGCCGCTCTACGTCCTCGTCGACACCGGAATCGTCGGGCACCTCGGCCGCTCCCAGCTTGCGGCGCTCGGTGCGGCCGCGACCGTCCTCTCGGTCTTCGGGATGTTCAACTTCCTGCAGTACGCGACGACCGCGCAGGTGGCACGCGCGACGGGGGCGAAGGAGCACGTCGTCGCGCGGCAGCTCGGCGCCCAGGCGTTCTGGCTCTCGCTCGGCATCGGGATCGCGCTCGGCATCACGCTCGTCCTGCTCGCCGGCGAGGTGGTGGCGCTCGTCGGTGTCGAGGGCCAGACCGCGGACTTCGCGGAGACCTACCTGCGGATCGTCGCGCTCGGGGTCCCGTCGTTCTTCCTTGCGGTCTCGGGCCAGGGGTTCCTGCGCGGCCGCGCCGAGCTCACCGCGCCGCTCGTCGTGATCGTCCTCGGGAACGTTCTCAACGCCGTGCTCGAGGTGCTGTTCGTCTACGGGTTCGGGTGGGGGATCAAGGGCTCGGCGTGGGGCACGGCGATCGCCCAGTCCTGCATGGGCGCGGGGTTCGTCTGGCTGATCGTGACACGTGCAGGCCGCGCGAACATGGCGCCGGTGGCGCGGCTCGCACGCCGATTGCTGTCCGTCGGGAAGTTCATCTTCGTACGCACCGCCGCGCTGATCTCCGCGTTCCTGCTCGCCGGCGCCGTCGTCGCGCGCTTCGGCGACGCCGAGCTCGCCGCGTACCAGATCTCGTTCCAGCTCTTCCTCTTCCTCGCGCTCGCGCTCGACGCGATCGCAATCGCGGGACAGATCCTCGTCGGCCGCGAGCTCGGTGGCGGCCGGCCCCAGCGGGCCTACGAGGCGAGCGTCCGGATGATCACCCTCTCCGTCGCGACCGGCGCCCTCTTCGCGGTCGCGCTGCTGGCCCTCGCCGACGTCCTCCCGCGACTGTTCTCCTCCGACGCGAGCGTGCTCGCCGAATGCGCGGCGCTCTGGCCGATCTTCGCGCTCCTGCAGCCGGTCAGCGGCGCCGTGTTCGCGCTCGACGGGATCCTGATCGGCGCGAGCGACGGCCCGTACATCGCCGCCTCGATGGCCGTCGCGTTCGCAGCCTGCACCGCCTGCCTCGGGCTCGCCGTC
>DASSVY010000152.1:0-5328 GCA_035705535.1 Gaiella sp.
CGCCCCGCGACAGCGTCGCCGTCCTCCTCGACGTCGAGCGGTCCTCGATCGCCGGCCCGCCCGGGGACTCGAGCCTCGACGACGCGGTGAGAGCGGCAGCGGGCCTCGTGCGCGCGCACGCCGCCCGGTCGCGCGGCGCCATGCTCGTCATCGGGACGCCGGCGCCGGAGGTCCACCGGGTGCGGACGCTCGGGTCGGAGTGGGAGCGAGCGCTGGACGCCCTGGCGGGCGTGGAAGGGGCGGACGGCACGCCGCTCGCGGCGCTCGTCGCCCCGCGCGGACTGCTCGCGACGATCGCCGAGCTGGTGGTCGTCACCGCGCGTCCGGAGCAGATCGCCGACGCGCTGATCGCTCGCGCGGTGGGAGGCCGGATCCCGGCTCTCGTTGCCGTCGATGCGCCGACGTACGCCGGCCGCCCGGCGACCGGCTCGACGAACGCGCTGCTGCGCCTCGCCGGCGTCGGCGCTCCGGTCGCCGTGCTCCGGCACGGCGTGCCCCTCGAGGACTCCCTCGCCGGGCTCGAGGAGCGTGCCGTTGGCTAGCGCCCGGAGCCTCCGTCCGCTCACAGCCGCGGCGCCCACGGTCGGGACGATCCTGTTCGCGTGGTCGCTGCTCGAACGACCCGTCTCGTGGGGCGCCTACGTGGCCCTGGCCGCCCTCGCGCTCGTGCCGGCGCTTCCCCTCACGTATCGCGCCAGGGTCGCTGCCGCTGCCGGCGTCGCCGTCGCCGCGCTCGCCCTCGCGTTCGAAACCTGGCCCCACCGCG
This sequence comes from Gaiella sp., assembly GCA_035705535.1. Lineage (GTDB taxonomy): Bacteria > Actinomycetota > Thermoleophilia > Gaiellales > Gaiellaceae > Gaiella. Next base: position 767 of record DASSVY010000152.1, read on the forward strand.
CGCTGGAGCATGCATGGGCCGCCCTCCACGACGCGCCCGCGGTGCAGGCCCCCTTCGATCCGCTCGGGTTTCCGACCCTCCACGGGCTCGTCGCGTGCACGGGCTTCGCGCTCGCGCTGGCTGCGGTCCTCGGGGTCGTGGCCCGCAGGCCGACTGTCGTCGTGGCCGCGGTCGCCGTCGGTGTCGGCTTCCCGGCGACGCTCCTCGAGGATGCGTACGCGTTCCGCCTGGGGATGCTCGCGCTCGGCAGCGTCCTGTGGGCGTTCGTCGTCCTCCGCTCCGTCCGGCTCTCCCGCGCCGTGCCGGGGGTCGCGCTCGCGGCGATCGTCGTCGTGTCGGCGTCCGCGGCTGCATCCGGCGGCATCGCGCCCGGTGATGCCCACGTCGACTGGCGCGGCTGGGACCCGTTCGCGCGTGGGGGAGGCACCGGTGACTTCCGCTTCGTGTGGGACGCGAACTACGCGGGCATCTCGTTCCCGGCGCGGCCGACGGTCGTCTTCCGGGTCCGGGCCCCGAAGCGGGCTCAGTACTGGCGGGCATCGACACTCGACACCTTCGTCGCGGATCGCTGGATCGAGAACCTCTACCCGGTGGACGCGGGCACCGCGCACGGCCGCGTCCCGAGCGATCCACTCGTCCCCACCCGCGACGACAAGCCGGGGAGCTGGCTCCACCAGCAGGTGACGATCGACGGCTACGAGGACGACCACGTCGTCGCCGCGGGCGCGCCCGCGCTCGTCGACGGCCGCGCGCTGGGCCGCGTTTCCTTCCTGAGCGGGGGCGTGATCCGGGCAGCCGCGCCCGTGCTGTCGGGCACGACGTACTCGGTCTGGAGCTACGCGCCCGAGCCCGGCCCGCGCGCCCTCGCAGCGTCGCCGCCGCGCTATCCCGCGGCCGCCGACCGCTACCTGGAGCTCGATCGCGCGCAGTTCTCGGGTTACGGCACGGCGGGACGCGCCCGGCAGATCGACGCGATGTTCCACGACGACCGGTACCTGCCGCTGTGGGTCTATCGGCCCGTGTGGCGGGACGCGGAGCGGATCACGGCGCGCGCGCGGTCGCCCTACGAGGCGACGCTGCGGCTCGAGCGGTGGTTCCGCTCGGACGGCAACTTCACATACGACGAGCAGCCGCCGCGGTCGTCCGGGTTGCCGCCGCTCGTCGACTTCGTCGAGCGGTCGCACGCCGGCTACTGCCAGCACTTCGCCGGTGCGATGACCGTGATGCTGCGCATGCTCGGCGTGCCGGCTCGCGTTGCCGTCGGGTTCACGGCAGGCACGTGGAAGGGCGGCGTCTGGACGGTGACCGACTATCAGGCGCATGCCTGGGTCGAGGCGTGGTTCGCCGGCTACGGCTGGCTGACCTTCGATCCGACACCCGGACGCGGCACGCTCTCGGCTGCCTACACCCTCGCGTCCGACTCCGCGGACGCCGTCAGAGCGCTCGGCACAGGCCGCTTCCTCGACTTCGACCAGGCCCTGCGCGATACGGCGCGGCGGCCGCAGGCGCCGGTCGCCGCAGCCGTCGATGAGACGCGGGGGGTCGCGTGGTGGATCTTCGCGATTCCCGTCGTGCCGCTCGCCGCCGCGGGTCTGGTGATCGTCGCCAAGCTGCTCCGGCGCGAACGGCGGCTCCGGCGCCGCGACCCACGACGGCTCGCCTGGGGCGTGCGGGCCGAGCTCGTCGACGCCCTGGTCGACCGCGGCCTCGGCGTCGACCCGAGCGCGACCGTGGCGACGCTGCAGCGGGCGGCCGAGCGGGCGCTCGCGACGCCGTGCGGCTCGCTCGGCGCGGCGCTTTCCGAGGCGCGCTACGGACCTGCCGACAGGGCCGACGTGGCCGCCCGGCGCTCGCGGGACGAGCTGGCCCGGGTCCTGAGCTTCGCGCGCTCGCGCGAACGGCCTGCGGTACGGCTTCGGAGCGCCCTGTCGCTCCGCTCGTTCCGTCCGCGCTTGACAGCGTCGGCAAGGTGAGCTGGTGAGCGCCGCGTACGACCTCTACCAGCAGGGGCGAAGCCATCTTCGCGACGGGATGCCCGCGCAGGCGACCGTCGCGCTCGAGAAGGCGAAGCGCCTCGAGCCCGAGAAGGCGTCGATCCGTGAGGCGCTCGGGATCGCGTACTTCCGGATCATGCGCTGGGCCGAGGCCGAGGCGGAGTTCCGAAAGGTGCTCGACATCTCGCCTGCAGACGACTACGCGCACTACGCGCTCGGCCGGGCACTGCGGAACCAGGGCCGGCACGACGAGGCCGCCACGCATCTCAAGCTCGCACGCTCGCTTCGGCCGCGGCCGCCGGAGGAGAGCATCGACGAGGCTCAGGTCGACTCGACGTCCGAGACGAGCGACGCATAGCGCCCGAAACGGCGCTTGACACCCGCCGAAAAGGCTCTGACGTACGCGTCGGTCTTGTCGTCGGGGAGCGTGGCGGCGTATGCGTCGCGGACCTCCAGGAGGCGGTCGGCGATCACGTCCACGACGAGCTGGAAGTCGCCGTACGCCTCCTCCGCGTGATCGCGGCCCGAGCGGATCCAGGCGGCCTCCGCCTCGTCCGCCTCGGCGAAGAGCGCCGCCTCGTCGCTCGCGAGCAGGGCCAGCTGCCGCTCGACGAGGTCATCGAATGCCCCTCGGCGAAACCTCACACAAGCTCCTCGTAGAGCGCGAGATGAGCCGCTGCGGCTGCGTCCCATGTGAGCTCTTCCCGCGCCCTCGCCGCACCGGCGCGCGCCGAGGCCAGCGCTCCACGGTCTGCGAGCAGCTCGCGCAGCGCGGCGCCGAGGCCGTCGACGTCACCCGGCGGCACGACCCGACCCGCGTCGAACGCGCGCACCACCTCGCCGAGCCCGCCGACGTCGTACACGACCGCAGGCACTCCTGCGCCGAGCGCTTGCAGGAGCGCTCCGGACTGGTCGAGCTCGGCCGCGTACGGGAAGACCGCGACCGTCGCGTCTGACAGCGCCCGGTCGAGCGCGGGACGGTCGAGGTACCCGAGACGCCATTCGGCCCGCGCGCCTGCCCGCCCGCGGAGCTCGTCGAGCGAGACGCGCGGATCGCCGGCGACGAGAAGGCGGGCGTCCGGGACCTCCAGGACGGCCTCGACGGCGTCGGGCAGCCCCTTGTAGGCGCGGATCACGCCGAGCGCGAGGACCGTGCGGCCGTCGTCGGCGCGCGGCGCGTCGCTCCGGAACACGGGATGCGGGATCACCCGGAGTTTCGCCTCCGGGACCCCGAAGGCGGACAGCACGTCGCGGCCGCGCGACGAATGGACGACGACGCGGTCGAAACGCGCGAACAGCGAGCGCCAGAGCCGCGTGCGGCGCGCCGTGCGCCTCGGCAGGAGATCGTGTGCGGTGAGCACGAGCGGGCGATCCGTGCGGAGCAGGAGCCTGTCGACCTCGGGCACGGCGAGCCACTGGAAGTGGACGACGTCCGCCGGGCGCGCGAGCACGCTGCGCGCCGCGAACGGGTGCTCGACCAGCTTGAGCGGCAGTCGAACGACGTTCCGCCGGGCTCCGGCTGACCGCGGATAGAGGCTCTCCACGAGCCGATACCCGTCCGCAGCGGGCCGCTCGCCGAAGCGAAACGGGGACGTGACGAGCTCCACGTCCGCGCCGGCGCGCGCGAGCGCCGAGGCAAGCTCGTGGTCGTACGGCGGGGTGAAGGCCGGAGGGTCGGCGAGGACGACGCGCATGGCAACAGGCTCGGAATGCAGTGGGGCGAAGGTACCCGTAGCCTCGGCCCGTGCGACTCGTCGTCCGGACCTGGAACGTGTTCCACGGGAACGCACAGCCCCCGCGGCGCGCCGGGTACCTCAGGAGGATGGTCGAGCTCGTCACGGCCGACGGGCCGGACGTCGTCTGCTTGCAGGAGCTGCCCGTGTGGGCGGTCGCGCGGCTCGCCGGCTGGTCGGGCATGCACCACTTCGAGGCCGTCACCCGGCCGCCGCTCTGGCCCGGCCCGCTCTCGACGTGGGTGACGAGGGCGCACCAGGGCTTCTTCCGCTCCGGGCTCTCGGGCCAGGCGAACGCGATCCTGGTAGCGCCCCGTCACGCCGCAACAGCCGTCGGGCACGAGCGCATCAGCGAGGGCGGGCGAGAACGACGCGTCGTCCACGCTGTGCGGATCGCCGGGACGCCGGGCGTGACGATCGGCAACCTCCACGCGAGCAACGACTTCGCGCACCCGGAGGTCCCACGGGCGGAGTCGGCCCGTGCGGCGGCGTTCGTCGAGGGTCATGCGACGTCCGGCGACGTCATCGTCCTGGCCGGAGACTTCAACGTCGGCGATCCGCTGCTCGGGGACTACACCCGACCCGTCGAGGGGATCGACCATGTGCTCGTGCGAGGCGTCGCGGCGGCGTCGGTGTCGGTCTGGCCGGGCGAACGGCGACGGCAGAATGGCGTCGTGCTATCCGACCATCCCGTCGTCGAGGCGAACGTCGAGGTCGGTGCATGACCTTCGAGGAGGCGCGGGCGCGGTTCCCGGTGCTGGGGTCCGTCGCGTACCTCAACGCGGGGACGTTCGGGCCGCTCGCCCGGCCGGTCGCCGAGGCGATCGCGGCCGGC
>DASSVY010000153.1:0-8045 GCA_035705535.1 Gaiella sp.
CGGATCATGGATCTCCAGGAGCCGACGAAGAAGATGTCCACCACCGGCGGGACCGAGCAGGGCACGGTGCGGCTGCTCGACGAGCCCGACGCGGTCCGGAAGAAGTTCCGCTCGGCGGTGACCGACTCCGGGCGGGAGATTCGGCGCGCGGACGACAAGCCTGGTGTGACGAACCTCGTCGACATCCTCTCGGTCGCCACCGACCGCGCCCCGGAGGAGGTCGAGCAGGCGTACCACGGCGTCGGCTACGGCGACCTCAAACGCGACGTCGGGGAGGCCGTCGTCGAGCTGCTCTCACCCGTGCGCGAGCGCTACCTCGGGCTGCGGGCGGACGAGCCGGAGCTCCTGCGACTGCTCGCGGTCGGAGCCGAGAAGGCGCAGACGGCGTCGCGGCCGACGCTCGCGGCGATGTACGAGCGAATGGGCTTCGTGAGGCTCTAATGGGCCGGACGTACGCGGCTGCGGCGATCGTCCTCGCCGTCGCGGCCGTGGGCGGCGCTCTCCACTACGCCGGGGCGGACCCCGTCGTCACCTTCCTCGTCACGGGCGCCGCGCTGGGCGGTGTCGCCTGGACGATCGGCGTCGCGACCGAGTCGGTCGGGGCGCGGTTCGGCCCGGCCGTTACCGGCGCGCTCCAGTCGACGCTCGGGAACCTCCCCGAGCTGTTCATCGTCCTCTTCGCGCTCTCCGCCGGAGAGGTCGTCGTCGCCCAGTTCTCGATCCTCGGCTCGCTCTTCGCGAACGCACTCCTCGTGCTGGGCCTCGCGATCGCCGCCGGATCGACCCGCCGGCCCGTCGGCAAGATGACCTTCGGCGCGAGGCTGCCCAACGACACCGCGACGCTCCTCCTCCTGGCGGTGTTCCTCATCTCGATCCTGGGCCTGTCCGACCAGGTCGGCGACCGCGCGAGCGAGCACCAGGTGGAGATCTCGGTCGTCGGCGCAGTCTGCCTGCTCGTCGTCTACGCAGCCTGGCTGTTCGCGTACCTCCGGTCGGAGCGGACCTCCGAGCAGGCGCTTGCCGAGCCGTCCCACTCCGCCGTCCCGTTTCCCATCGCGATCGCGATGCTCGCGGTGGCCGGCGTGCTCGCCGCCTTCCTCTCGGACTGGTTCGTCGACGCGCTCGACCCGGCGGTGGAGGCGCTCGGCATCTCGAAGGCGTTCACCGGGCTCGTGATCGTTGCGATCGCGGGCAACGCGGTGGAGAACGTCGTCGCCGTCTCGCTCGCGTGGAAGGGGCACAACGACCTTTCCATCTCGGTCGTGAAGAACTCCGTCGCACAGATCGCGTGCTTCCTCTACCCCGTGCTCGTGATCGCGTCGCTCGCCTTCGAGCACCGGCTCACATTCGTGATCGACCCGGTCTACCTCGGCGCTCTCGCCCTGACCGCGATCGCCGTGTGGCAGATCACGGGTGACGGCGAGGCCGTGCTCTTCGAGGGGCTTGCGCTCGTCAGTCTGTACGTCGTGCTCGCGACGCTCGTCTGGTTCGAGTAGGACGCCCTTACAGGCCGACCCGTCGCCGAAGCGACGCGACCTCGGCCGAGGTCAGGTCGCGCCAGTCCCCGGGGCGCAGCCGTCCAGGGCCGAGGCCGGCGTACCGCGACCGACGGAGCTTCAGGACGGGATGGCCGACCGCCTCCAGCATCCGCCGTGCCTGCCGGTTGCGGCCCTCGTGCAGCACGAGCTCCAGCGTCGACGGGCCGAGGCGGCTGACCCGCGCCGGCGCGGTCGCGCCGTCTTCGAGCTCGACGCCGTCCGCGAGGCGGCGCAGCGCGTCGTCGCCCGGTTCCCCTTCCACGTCGGCGACATACGTCTTCTCGACCCCGTAGCGCGGATGGGCGAGCCGGTGCGCGAGCGGCCCGTCGTTCGTCAGCAGCAGGACTCCCGTCGTGTCGCGGTCGAGCCGGCCGACGGGGACGACCCTCACGTCCCCGCCGACGAGGTCGACGACCGTGGGTCTGCCCTGTGGGTCGCGGGCGGTCGTGATCGTGCCGCGCGGCTTGTTGAGCAGTACGTGGCGCAGGCGCTGGGCGCCGATCACGCGGCCGTCGAGCCGAACGTCGTCGGTGCGGTCCACGAAGGTGTGCAGCTCGCCGCGCGTGCCGTTGACCGTCACGCGCCCCGCTTTGATCAGCCGGTCCGCGCCGCGCCGCGAGGCGACGCCTGCGCGCGCGAGATAGGCATTCAGGCGCATCGTGCGCCATTCTCGCCGGTACGCTCCGGCCCGTGACCGACCACGCCGAGCTCACGCGCCGGCTCGCCGACCTCGTCGTCGGGTACGGCGCGAACGTCCAGCCGGGCCAGATCGTCGGGGTCACGACCTACACGGGCAAGGAAGCGCTCACCCGGGAGGTGGCGCGCGCCGCGTACGAGCGGGGCGCCCGGTGGGTCGACGTGGTCACCTTCGATCCCTGGGTCAAGCGCGAGCGTCTCGCGCATGCGGACGAGTCGACGCTCGAGTACATCCCGCCCTGGCTGATCGACCGCCTCGAGTGGCTCTCGGACGAACGAGCCGCGCGCGTGACCCTCAACGGCCCCGCCGCCCCGGATTCGCTCGCGGGAATCGACCCGGGCCGGGCCGGGCGTGACGTGCTCCCATATCTGCCGCGCACCGGCGAGATCGTCAACGAGCAGACGACGAACTGGTGTGTCGCCCCGGCACCGACGCCCGCCTGGGGCGCGCTCGTGTACCCGGGGCTCGACCCGGAAGCCGCGTACGAGCGCCTCTGGGAGGAGATCGCCTTCGTCTGCAGGCTCGACAGCGACGACCCGGAGGCGGCGTGGCGTGACCGGGCACGCGTGCTCGAAGGCGCCGCGACGCGCCTCACGGAGCGGCGATTCGACTCGATCCGCCTCCGCGGGCCCGGCACCGACGTGACGATCGGCCTCTTCCCCACGTCCGTCTGGCACGCCGCGGACTTCGAGACGATCGACGGCCTTCGGCACTTCCCGAACATCCCGAGCGAGGAGATCTTCACGACGCCCGACCCGCTGCGCGTGGAGGGCCACGTGACCGCGACGCGGCCGCTCGAGCTGTACGGCGCCCTGATCGACGGCATCCGGGTCGAGTTCGAGGGCGGACGAGCGGTGCGCATCGACGCCGACCGCGGCGCGGACACGATGCGCGCGGTTGCCGCGAAGGACGACGGCGGCTCGTTCCTCGGTGAGCTCGCGCTCGTCGACGGCGCGGGGCGGATCGGGCCGCTGGGCACGGTCTTCTACGAGACGCTGATCGACGAGAACGCCGCGAGCCACATCGCGCTCGGGAGCGGGTACACGCTCGGCGTCGAGTCCGACGGGGACCGCGAGCGGGTCAACCGCTCCGAGATCCACGTGGACTTCATGATCGGCTCCCCCGAGCTCGACGTCGACGGGATCACACCGGACGGCGAGACGGTCCCGCTCCTCCGCTCTGGCGCCTGGCAGATATAGGGCTCTACACCGGAGGCTCGGGGTCGTATTGGATGTAGCGGCGTACCTCACGGGCGCGCTCGACCGACTGGAGCCGGGCGACGAGGTGGAGCGCCATGTCGATTCCGGCCGACACCCCGGCGGCCGTGATGACCTCGCCGCTGTCGACGAACCGGTCGTCGGGCCGCACCTCGACCGTGGGCTCGAGCTCGGCGAGCGTCTCGAGGCTGCCCCACCAGGTCGTCGCCGGCCGGTCGCGCAGCAAGCCGGCGGCGGCGTAGACGAGGGCGCCGGTGCAGACGCTCGTCATCAGCGTCCCTTGCTCGCGCAGCCCGCGCAGCCGCTCGAGCACCTCCGGGTCGGCCAGCTCGCGTCGCGCCCCGACGCCGCCGGGATACACGAGCACGTCGATCCCCGGCGCGGTGTCCCAGGTGTGGTCGGCCGCAACCCGGAGACCTTTCGCGCACCGGACCAGGCCGGTCGTGTCGGCGACGGTGAAGACGGTGACGCGGTCGTCCGGATGCTGCGTCGCCCAGGCGGCGAGCACCTCCCAGGGACCGGCGAAGTCGAGCTCCTCGACCCCTTCGAAGACGGCGATCGCGATGCTCGTCACGACGCGCGGGCGCCGGCGACCTCGAGCAGCCGCTCGCGCAGCTCCTCGGCGTCTGCGCCGAGGTCGTCGAGCCGCGGGAGCTCCGCGAGGCTGTCGAGGCCGAAGACCCGCTCGAAGAGCGGCGTCGCCCTGTAGCGCACCGCGCCGCCCGGCCCGGCCTCACGGCCGGCCTCGGCGATGAGCCCGCGTTCCACGAGGGACGCGACGGTCGAATCCGCCGCCACGCCCCGAATCCGGGCGATCTCCGGACGCGACACGGGCCCGGTGTAGGCGACGATCGCCAGCGTCTCGAGCGCCGCCTGTGAGAGCCCCCGCTCGACCGGCCGCTCGAACAGGCGACTACATGCCTCTGCCGCCTCGCGCGCTGCCCGGAAGGCGTACCCGCCTGCAGCCCGCTCCAGCACGATCCCGCTCCGCCCCTCGCGGTACCGCTCGGCGAGCAGGCCGAGCGCGGTCTCGATTCGTTCGACGTCGTCCTCGGTCGCGTCGGCCAGCTGCTCGACGGTGAGCGGCTGGGACGCGACGACCAGGAGCCCCTCGATCGTACGCGCGAGCGAGTCGATCGGGCTCTCGGCGATGCTGTCGCGGGAGATCAGGCGGAGCGGACGGTCCACTGCTGGATCCTTTCCTTCTCGGGACGGGTGACGCGGATCGGTGCGAACGGCGCGGCCTGGGCGAGCGCGACCTCGCCGCTCTTGCGAAGCTCGAGAAGCGCGAGGAACGCGACGGCCTGCTCGACCCGCGAGAGCCCTGCGACCTCACCGTCGAAGTCGAACACCGTGCGTCGGCGGAGGACGGCGCGGAAGCGCTCGAGGAACTGCGCGACGGGCGGGAAGCGAAGGGCCATGTGCGAGAGGGACACCTTCGGCGGCGGCTCGGCCAACCCTGCGAGCGCGGCCGCGAGCAGAGTCGGATCCTGCGCGGCGAGCCGACGCTCTGCGCGGGGGGCGAGCGGCGCCGGGCCGAGGCGGAAGTAGCGGTCGCGCTCCTCCGCTAGCCGTTCGCGCAGCCAGCCCGCGGCCTCCTTCATCCGCCGGTATTCGGCGAGTCGCCTGGCGAGCTCCTCGGCCGCCTCCTCGGGCTCGAGCTCGCTGAGCTCGGCGCCCTCGTCGGGGAAGAGCTGCCGCGCCTTGATCTCGAGCAGCGCCGCGACGAGCACGAGGAACTCGCCGCACGCGTCGAGGTCGATTTTGTCTGTGGCGGTCAGGTGCTCGACGAACGCGACGACGATCGCCGCGATGTCGATCTCCGCAGGCTCGAGCTGCTCCTTGAGGACGAGCGTCAGAAGGAGATCGAACGGCCCCTCGAACGCATCGAGGTCCAGCTCGAGATCGCGAACCGCCGAGGCCACGGGCGCGAATCTAGATGGTCGATCGGATGATCGACCGTCAACCGGGCGGTCGGACGCGCTTCTCGCCCGGAACGGCCATCCGCCGCTGCGGCTTCGTCGGCCTCGTCTTTCGCGGGCTGCGTGGTGCGGCCGTACGGTCGCGCTGGGAGAGGACGTACCACATCACGCCCACCACGATCCCGATCAGCGAGACCCAGGCGTTGAGCCGGAGCCCCGCGATGTGATGCGCCGGATCGACGCGCAGCAGCTCCTCCCCGAACCGCCCGACGCAGTAGAGGGCGATGTAGGCGGCGAACACGCCGGGCGGACGTGGCTTGAAGCGCCGCTCGATCACGTAGACGAGCACCGCGGCCGCAGCGAAGTCCCAGATCAGCTCGTAGAGGAAGGTCGGGTGGAACGTCGCCGAGTCGAGGTAGGCCACCGGACGGTTGAGCGGGTCGATCTCGAGGCCCCAGGGCAGGTCGGTCGGCTTGCCGAAGAGCTCCTGGTTCCACCAGTTGCCGAGCCGGCCGATGCCCTGCGCGAGGAGGAGCCCGGGCGCGAGGCAGTCGGCGAGGAGCCACACGTCCGCCCCGGCGCGCTTCGCGACGATCCCGCCGACGAGGCAGCCGAGCGCGATCCCGCCCCACACGCCGAGGCCGCCTCGCCAGATCGCGAACGGCCCCCACCACGCGTCGGGCACCTCGTCCCAGCTCGTGATCACGTGGTACAGACGCGCGCCGACGATCCCGGCCGCCACGCCCCACACGGCGCAGCGGAAGATCAGGTCCCAGTCCCCGCCGCGGTTGACCCAGCGGCGTCCCGTTAGGTATGTACAGACCGCGATCGCGACGAGCAAGGTCAGCCCGTACATGTGGATCGTCAGCGGCCCGATCTCGACGGTGCCGGAGTTCGGCGAGGGGATCGACGCGAGGAAGCTCACCGCCGACGCATTCTGCCTACGGTCGCAGCGGAGCGATCCGGCAACGGTGCCCTGCACCCAACATGGCAAGAAGGCAGTTGCGACGCGACAGCGGGCGCCTTCAGGGGTCTGCCCCGCCCGCAGGGCGGGGATCGAGCGGCAGGCTTCCGCTTCTGTCGGAATCCTGCTTCGCGGGCTTCCTTCGGGGATCTGCCCCGCCGCGGGCGGGGCTCAGCGGCGGGAATCCGCTCCTGCGGATTCCCGCTTCGCGAGCGAGCTACAGCGCATCCGCATGGAGACGCTCGCCGAGGCTCTGCATGACCTTGACCGAGATCGACGGCACCTGCTCGAGCAGGCGGGTGAATGCTCGGTCGGTCACGACGAGCAGCCGCACGGGAGACGTCGCGGTCACGGTGGCCGTCCGCGGGCGATCGACGACGAGCGCGATCTCCCCGATGAAGTCCCCGGCGCCCAGCTGGTTGATCATCTTCCCGCCGCGCGTCACTTCGACGGTGCCGTCCGCGACGACGATGAACTCCCGGCCTCGCTCACCTTCGCGGATGAGGGTCGCGCCGTCGGCGAGGTCGAGCTCGTCGGCGAGCTGCGCCACCTGCTGGAGCTCCGCCTTCGAGCACCCGGCGAACAGCGGGACGTTCCTCAGCAGCTCGATCTTCGCGTCCTTGTGGAGCACCGCACGATCCTACGAGTGTCGCGGTGAGCACTGCAAGTGCGGATCGCGAGGAGGAGTCTCCCAGGTTTAACAGCATGTTCACCGGGCTAACCCATTTCCCAGACCTCTGTGGCGTAGAACACGAGAACCGCACAGAAGCTCGGGCCGAATAACGGACAGAGCACCGTCGTTCGAAGAGGCAGAGGCACAGATGACCACGGCACACATCACAGAGCTGGACTGGGAGGTCGACCGCGTCGAGCAGTGGCGGCTCGCGTCGCTGGAGCGCGCCGGCTACGACCTCGAGTCCGCCGCCGTGCTCGCCGCCTCGCCCGAGGTCGATCTCCATCGCGCCGTGACCCTGCTGGAGCAGGGGTGCTCGGTCGCCCTCGCGCTGCAGATCCTGCTGTAAAGTCGCCGGCCCCCGCTACAGGCGGGGCGTAGCTGCAGCGGCGAAGCCGACGCCTTCAGGGAAGTGCCCCGCCCGCAGGGCGGGGATCAAGCCGCAGGAATCCGCGCGAGCGGACTCCCGCTTCGCGGAACTGGAAGCGGATCAAACCGCAGGAAGCCGCGCAAGCGGATTCCTGCCTGTGAGCAGACTCCCGAAGCAGTTGCGGCGGCGAAGCCGACGCCTTCAGGGAATGTGCCCCGCCGCAGGCGGGGATTAGCGGCGGGAATCCGCGCGAGCGGATTCCTGCCTGGCGAGCAAGCTTCAGATCACCGACGCGCTGCCGAGGAGCGAGCGCGCCTCGGCGAGGAAGTCCGCATCCGGGCGAACGCGGTACTCGGGCCCCAGGGCGTAGGTCTTCGGGCCCTCGGAGGTGTCGAGCGACAGGTAGACGGGGGACTCCCCCGGGAACTCGCGAACGAGGCGCGCGAGCTCGCGGATGACCCCCGCGGGCGCTTCGCGCGCGTCGAGGGCGAAGCGCACCTCCGTTCGCTCGGTGACGGCCTCGAACGGCGCGACGTCCATCGCGACGAGCTTGGTCTCGCCCTGCTGCTTGTGGTCTACCCGGCCCTTGACGACGAGGATCCGGTCGGCCACGCAGAGCTCGCGCGCGGCCTGGTACGTCGAGTTGAAGACGACCACCTCGGCC
>DASSVY010000154.1:0-7900 GCA_035705535.1 Gaiella sp.
GCTCCTGTCGCTGCTCGAGACGGCCACGCTTCCCGGCGAGAACGTGCTCGACCTCGTCGACCAGGCCCGGGGCGAGGTTGAGCAGATCCGCGAGCTGATCGACGAGGTGCTCTTTCTCTCGGAGCTCGAGTCCGGTACGAGGGTCGTCTCGCTCGGCGCCGTGTCGGTCCGACCGGAGCTCGAGGCGGTCGTCTCCGAGCTCGAGGAGCGCGCGCGCCGCGCGGGCGTCGCGCTCCGCGTCGAGGGCGACAGGACGATCACCGTCGCAGTGCGTCCGCGCATGCTGCGGGTGATCGCGCAGAACCTCGCCGAGAACGCGATTCGCTACTCCGGGCCGGGCGCGACGTTCACGCTCGTGGTCGAACGGGCCGCCGACGGGGTCGTCATCCGCGGCACGGACGACGGCGTGGGGGTCGACGAGTCGCAGCTCCCGCGCCTGTTCGAGCGGTTCTTCCGCGCCGACCGCGCCCGCGCCTCACGCGGCACCGGGCTCGGGCTGGCGATCGTCAAGCACGTCGTGACGCAGGCGGGCGGGACCGTCGAGGCGGCCGGAGGCCTCGGTGCGGGCCTCGAGATCCGCTGCACGTTCCCGGCCCCTCGCTGAGCGCTTCGCCAGTTCGTCACCGGACGTTCACCAGCGAGACCCCCCAGCGCGAGGGGTCGCAGCGACACTCGCGACGGAGTGGCCGTGACCGCACCCGAGCTCGACAACCTGCGCCTCGCGCAGCTCGCACCGACGGACTCCGACGACGGGCGCGGCCGCGAGGTCGTCTTCGACGTGGAGCAGCTCGCGGTCGCGTACAACGGCGCGCTCGCGCTTCGCGACGTCACGATCGAGATCCGCGAGAACTTCGTCACGGCGTTCATCGGTCCGTCGGGCTGCGGCAAGAGCACGCTGATCCGCTGCTTCAACCGGATGAACGACCTCATCCCGGGCGCCACGGTCGCGGGGAGCATCCAGTACCACGGCCGCGACCTCTATGGCCCGAAGGTCGATCCGGTCGAGGTCCGGCGGCGTATCGGGATGGTCTTCCAGAAGCCGAATCCGTTCCCGAAGCCGATCTACGACAACATCGCGTTCGGGCCGCGCGTACTGGGCCTGAAGTCCGGGCTCGACGACCGCGTGGAGCAGGCGCTCTCCCGAGCCGCGCTCTGGGACGAGGTGAAGGACCGCCTGAAGGACAACGCGCTCTCGCTCTCCGGCGGCCAGCAGCAGCGGCTCTGCATCGCGCGCGCACTCGCCGTCGAGCCCGACGTGATCCTGATGGACGAGCCTGCGTCGGCGCTCGACCCGGTCTCCACGTCGCGGATCGAGGACCTCGTCCACGAGCTCAAGCGCGTCTACACGATCGTGATCGTCACGCACAACATGCAGCAGGCCGCGCGCGTGGCCGACATGACTGCGTTCTTCAGCGTCACGGTGGAGGACGGCGGTGCTCGACGGCACGGGACGCTCGTCGAGTACGACCGTACGTCCAAGCTCTTCACGAACCCGTCCGACAAGCGCACCGAGGACTACGTCACGGGGCGCTTCGGTTAGGCCCATGGCGCGGATCGAGTTTCAGTCTCGGCTCGACACCCTCGAGGCGAGCCTCCAGGAGCAGGGGGAGGTCGTCCTCAGCGCTGTGCGCGGCGCGATGGACGCGCTCGCGCGGAGCGACGTCGAGCTCTGCGACGAGGTGATCCGCTTCGACGACGAGATCGACACCCGCTACCACCGCATCGAGAAATCCGTCGAGGAGGTGCTCGCGCAGCAGTCGCCTGTGGCGACCGATCTCCGCCTCGTGCTCGCGATCCTCCACGACTCGATCCACCTCGAACGGATCGGCGACCAGTCCGTCACCGTCGCGAAGCTCACGAAGCTGTCCCACGAGCTCGAGCGCCAGCACGATCTCGCGGAGGGCCTGCAGGAGATGGGTGACCGGGCGGAGGAGATGGTCCGGATCGCCCTCGACTCGTTCGCCCAGCGCGACGTCGAGCGGGCTCGCGAGCTCGTCGACCTCGACGAGCTGATCGACCGCGTCAATCGCAGGGTCGTCGACCAGGTGCTCGCCGCGAGCAGCCCCGAGAACCAGGAGTGGGGCATGCGCATGATCGTCGTCGCGCGCTGCATCGAGCGCATCGGCGACAACGCCGTCGACATCGGCGAGCAGACGGCCTTCGTGGTCACCGGCGAGTTCCACGAGTTCTCCGACGCCAGCACCCCCGAGTGAGCCGTTCACCAACCCACCACCGGATCTTCACCACCGCGCGCCCCATCGGCCACGAGGCCAGGGGCACCCTTGCGCCCGTGAGCCGCATGAGCTCGACACGACATCGAAGGGGAAGGACATGAAGAAGGCACTCGTAGCGACGTTCGCGCTCGCGGCCCTCGTCGCGATCGCGCTCGTCTCGGGCCGCGCGGCTGCGGCCCCTGCGGCGACGCAGGACACCAGTCTCACGGGCACCGGCTCGTCGTTCGTGTTCCCGCTCGTCTCGAAGTGGATCCCCGCGGTCGGCCAGGCCTACGGGATCAACCTCACGTACTCGCTGACCGGATCGGGCGCCGGCATCGCGGGCGTAACCGCCCGCACCGTCGACTTCGGCGCCTCGGATGCACCGCTGTCGGCCGACCAGCTGACGGCCTGCAAGAGCTGCGTAGTGATCCCGTGGGCCCTCTCCGCCACGTCGATTCCCTACAACGTCCCGGGTCTCGGTGGGCGACTCCGTATCGACGGGGCGACGCTCTCGAACATCTACCTCGGGAAGATCACCAACTGGAACGACGCCGCGATCAAGAAGCTCAATCCGAAGCTGAGCCTGCCGAACCTCAAGATCACGCCGGTCTTCCGTTCGGACAGCTCGGGCACGACCTACAACTTCACGGAGTACCTCTCGAGTGTCTCTTCGGAGTTCAGGTCGAAGGTCGGCAACAACACAGCCGTCAACTTCCCGACGGGTGTCGGGGCACGGGGGAGCGCGGGCGTCGCGGGCGTCGTGTCGAAGACCGAGGGCGCGCTGACCTACGTCGACGTCGCCTACTCGCTGACGAACCACTTCACGTTCGCCGCGATCAAGAACCGGGCAGGCGCCTACGCTCTGCCGGGCCTCCGCGGGATCAAGCAGGCCGTCTCCCAGCTGCCGAAGAAGGTCACGAGCCTCTCGCAGCTGAAGATCGTCGACCCGCCGAAGAGCGCGGGCAAGCAGGCCTACCCGATCTCCACGTTCACGTACGTGATCGTGCCGACGAACTCGAAGAGCGCCGGCGACGTGCGGAAGCTCGTCTACTGGGCGGTCACGCAGGGCCAGCAGTTCGGCCCGCCGCTCCTGTTCCAGCCGCTCCCCGTCACGGTTCAGGCGTTCGCCTACCGGGAGATCAAGAAGATCCAGGGCGTCTGACGCACGACGCCGAGCCAGAGCATGTCGACCATCGACGACAGCGCGGCGCCCGGGGCCGGTCTCGCCGGGACCGGCCTCGAGCGCCGCGGGCTCCGGCTCGGCGACACGCTCTTCCGCGGGGTCGCGCTCGCGGCCTCTGCGGGAAGCGCCTTCCTGCTCGGCTGGATCGCGTTCAAGGTCCTCGACCTCGCCTGGCCGTCGATCGAGGAGTTCGGCCTCTCGTTCATCTGGACGGACGCCTGGGATCCGGTCACGGAGCAGTTCGGCGCGCTCGCCTTCGTCTACGGCACCGCGCTGACGTCGGCGATCGCCCTCGTCCTCGCCGTCCCGATCTCGATCGGGATCGCGCTCTTCCTCACCGAGCTCGCACCGCGTCGCGTCGCGGCGCCGATCGCGACGATGGTCGAGCTGCTGGCCGCGATCCCGAGCGTCGTCCTCGGCCTCTGGGGGATCCTCGTCTTCGGCCCGTGGGTAGCTCAGCACCTCGAGCCGTTGCTGCAGAACTACCTCGGGTTCCTGCCGATCTTCTCGGGCAGCCCGTCGCAGGCGGGAATCCTCCCGGCCGCGCTCGTCCTGACGATCATGATCGTCCCGATCGCCTCGGCGATCTGCCGTGAGCTATTCCTGCGGGTGCCGCGCGACCTGACGGACGGCGCGCTCGCGCTTGGGTCGACGCGGTGGGAGTCGATCCGCGGGGTGACCCTCGCCTACGCCGCCCCGGGAATCGCCGCCGCGGTCCTCCTGGGACTCGGTCGCGCCTTCGGCGAGGCCATCGCCGTCACGCAGGTGATCGGCGGCGGGAACTCGATCAACGTCTCGTGGTTCGCGACCGGCGACACGCTCGCGAGCCGCATCGCCTCGCAGTACCAGGGCGCGACGAGCCAGCTCCAGGCCGGCTCGATCCTCTACCTGGCGGCGATCCTGATGGCGATCTCGCTCGTCACCAACGTCGTGGCGCAGGTGATCGTGCGCCGGTTCGAGAAGGCCCGGAGGGCCGCGTGAGCACCGTCGCCGAGACCATCGACCCCTACGACATCACGCAGAGGTCGAACGGGCTCCGGCGGCGCCGGATCACGGAGAAGCTCATGGGCGTGCTCGCGATCGGCTCGGCGCTCGCAGCCGTCGGGATCCTCGCGCTCGTGCTCGGCACCGTGATCTACAAGGGCATCGACGCGCTCGACGCCGACTTCTTCACCCAACCTCGTCCGCTGTTCGGCGCCGAGGGCGGGATCGCGGACGCGCTCGTGGGGAGCGCGCTCATCGTGGCCATGTGCGTGATCTTCGCCGTGCCGGTCGCGGTGCTCGTCGCGATCTACATGGCGGAGTACGCCTCGCCTCGGGTCTCGGTCTTCCTGCGCATCGTCCTCGACGTGCTGAACGGCGTCCCCGCGATCGTGGTCGGCATCTTCATCTTCGGGATCCTCGTGGTCGGGCACGGTCAGAGCGCGATCTTCGGCGCGCTGGCGCTCGCGATCCTCATGCTCCCGATGGTCGCCAGGGCGACGCAGGAGGTGCTCGAGGTGATCCCGCGCAGTCTGCGCGAGGCGAGCCTCGCCCTCGGTGTCACGAAGTGGAGGACGACCACGAGCATCGTGCTGCCCGCGGCTGTCGGCGGGATCCTGACGGGCGTCGTGATCGCGGTCGCGCGCGTCGCCGGCGAGACCGCCCCGCTCCTCTTCACCTCGTCGATCGCCGCCAACCAGGTCTCGACGGACGTCTTCCATGCGTTACCGACCCTGCCGGTCGCGATCTTCACCTTCGCGGACTCCGCCGATCCCGCCGACCAGGCGCGCGGCTGGGCGGCGGCGCTCGTGCTGATCGTCTTCGTGCTCGTGACGAACATCCTCGCCAAGGTGTTCTCGCGGGGCCGCGCGGGCCGTTAGCGCCTTCCCACGGAGCAGATGAGCGGCCACGGGTAGCCTTGCCGCCCGATGAAGACCGTGCTCGTCGTGGGTGCCGGCCGCTATCAGCGTCCGGTGATCCGCAAGGCGCGTGACCTCGGCCTCCGCGTCGTGACGGTCGATCGCAATCCCGACGCTCCCGGGCTCGCCGAGGCGGACGTCGGCCTGGTCGTGGACTTCTCGAGCCCGGCCGCGGTCCTCGAGGAGGTGCGCGACCTCGGGATCGACGGCGTGCTGACGGTCCAGGCCGAGCGCGCCGTGCCGATGATCGCCGAGCTCGCCGAGGCGCTGGGCGTGCCGGGCATCGGGGTCGACACGGCGCGGCTGATGACGAACAAGCTCGCGATGCGCGCCCGGCTCGCGGAGGCCGGTGTGCCGCAGCCGCGCTTCGCGACGGTGCGGACGGTCGACGAGGCGCGGGCGGCGCTCGCCGAGATCGGCGTCCCGGCGGTGCTCAAGCCCGCCGATGCGAGCGGTCAGCTCGGCGTCGCGCGTCTCCGCTCCGGCGACGACGTCCACGAGCGGGTCGCGGCAGCGCTGGCGGCGTCGCCGAGCGGACAGTTGGTGCTCGAGGAGTACGTCGAGGGCGTGGAGCTGAACGGGATCGTCGTCGTCCAGGAAGGCGAGGTGCTCTCGGTCACTCTCTGCGACCGGCTCCGGCCTCCGGGTCGGAGCTTCGGGGTCAGCTGGCTCCACGTGTACCCACCGACCCCCGTCGGCGCGCAGCTCGCCGCGGCCGAGCGCGTCGCCGCCGAGGCCGTGCGCGCGCTCGGACTGCGCACCGGCATCGGGTTCCCACAGATCCTCGCGATGCCCGACGGCGGGGTGGCGCTCGTCGAGTGCGCCGCGCGCATCGGCGGGATGATGGGCGAGCAGATGCAGCACGCCCTCGGGATCGACCTGCTCGAGGTCGCGCTCAGGCTCGCTCTTGGCGAGCGCGTCACGCCCGAGCTGGTGCGGGAGCGATTCCGGCGGCCCGTCGCGATCCGCTTCCTGACCGCGGATCCCGGAGCGCTCACGCCCGGCCGGGTGACGAGGATCGGCTCGCTCGATCCCGTGCTCGCCTCGCCGGGTGTGCTCGACGCCTCGATCTACTCGGTCGTCGGCGAGACGATCAGGCCGGTGATGATCATCTCCGACCGGCGAGGGTACGTGATCGCGGAGGGCGCGACCCGTGAGGAGGCCATCGAACGCGCCGACGCCGCCGCGCTGCTCGTCGACGTCGAGGTCGAGGCGCAATGACCGCCTGTGGATTCACGGTCGACCACTACCGCGACCTGCTCGGCGCAGCCAGGGCCGGCGGCTACCGCCTCGCGGGGTTCGACCGGCCGCCCGAGCCCGGCGACCTGTTCCTCCGCCACGATGTCGACCTCTCGCTCCAGGCGGCGGTCCGGCTGGCCGAGGTCGAGCACGACGCGGGTGTCTGGTCGACGTGGTGCCTGATGACCCGGTCGGTCTTCTACAACCTCGACTCGCAGGAGGGCGACCGGGCGATCGAGCGCATCCGTGCGCTCGGTGGCCGGATCGCGCACCACGCCGTCTGGCCCCATCTCGACCTCGACGATCGCTTCGAGCTCGTCATGGCGTGGCACAACCCGGACTACGACTACGTCCACGAGCCCGTCGAGGGCGTCACGAACGTGATGAGCCCTCCGTGGTACGACCCCGCCCACTTTCGCTCCGACTCGAACCACAACTGGCGGCACCGCGGTCGGGAGGACGGTTGTCCGCACGACGCGCTCGCGACGCGCGAGCTCGAGTGGGTCCATCTGAACACCCATCCGGAGATCTGGGTGTACGAGGGCGCGACGATGCGCGAGACTATGGAGTCGTTCCTCGATGCCGACCGCGCCTCGCGCCTCGAGCACCTCCGGCACGACCGCATCGACCTCGCCTGAGGTCAGGCGGCGGCCGGCTCCGGCGTCGCCGGGCGCCGGGGCACGAGCCGCCGCGTCTCGCGACGGCGCGCGGCGAACGCGGTCGCCGCGATGAGGATCGCGAGCACGAAGACGATCACGTCGCCACCCGGCAGCCGCGTGACGACCTCCATCAGCGCGCCGACGAGCGCGGCGGCCGGGATCGTGAGGATCCACGCGACCACGATGTTCCCCGCGACGCCCCACCGCACTGCCGAGAACCCCCGGATCGCACCCGCGCCGAGCACGGAGCCCGAGATCGTCTGGGTCGTCGAGACCGGGTACCCGAGGTGGGCGGTCACCCAGAGGATCGAGGCGCACGCGGTCTGCGCGGCGAATCCCTGCGGCGGATCGATCTTCGCGATCCGCTGACCGAGCGTCCTGATGATCCGCCAGCCGCCGGCGTACGTCCCGGCGGCCATCGCGAGCGCCGAGCCGGCGATCACCCAGGTCGGTGGGCGGTGGAAGTCGGGGCTGAGATGGCCGGTCGCGACGAGCGCGAGCGCGATCACCCCCATGGTCTTCTGGGCGTCGTTCGTCCCGTGGGTGAACGCGACGAACCCGCCCGAGACGAGCTGGGCCCGCCGGAAGGCGCGGTTCACCCTGGTCGGAGAGCGCCGCGCGATCAGCCACGTGATCACGAGGATCAGCACGAAGGCGAGCGCGATTCCGAGGAACGGGGCGAGGATCGAGGGGATCAGCACC
>DASSVY010000155.1:0-2412 GCA_035705535.1 Gaiella sp.
GAGGAAGAGCTGGCCCTCCGCGCCGATGTTCCAGAGGAGCATCCGCGCCGCGAACGCGACGGCGAGGCCCGTGAAGATCAGCGGCGTCGCGGCGACGAGGGTCTCGGCGAGTGCGTCACGATTGGCGAACGCCGCGTCCCACATCGTCCGGTAGCTGTCGCGTGCCGAGTAGCCGCCGGCCTCGAGGATCAGCGCTCCGAGGCCGAGGGCGAGCGCGATCGCGACGAGCCGTGCGAGGACGCTCGCGAGCCGCGAAGCGCCGGGACGCGGCTCGACGACGAGCGGGCCGATCCGTCTCACGGGGTCGCTCCGCCCATGAGGAGTCCGAGCTCCTCGACGTCGCAGCGGTCGCGCGGGACGACCCCGGCCAGCCGGCCGTCGTGGAGGACGCCGACCGGGTCCGAGAGCGCGAGCACCTCGTCGAGGTCCTCGCTGATCAGGAGGATCGCGGCGCCCGCCTCCTGCTGCTCGCGCAGGGCGCGGCGCACGGTCTCCGTGCCGCCGACGTCGAGGCCGCGCGTGGGGTGGACGGCGACGATCACCTTCGGTCGCTCCGCCGTCTCGCGTGCGAGCAGGAGGCGCTGGAGGTTGCCGCCCGACATCAGGCGCACCGGCGCGTCCGGGGAGACCGCGCTCACCTCGAAGGCGGCGAGGAACCGCTCCGCGAGCGCGCGGGCAGCGCGCCGGTCGACGAGCGGCCCCCGGCCGACCGGTGGGCGGCGGTACGCCTTGAGAATCGCGTTGTCGGTCGTCGAGAGCCCGGCCACGAGCCCGGAGCCGAGCCGATCCTCGGGGATGTGGGCGACGCCCGCGTCGATCGCGCCGCGGACCGAAGCGCTGCGCAGGCGACGTCCTGCCACCTCGACGCTGCCCGCGTCGAGCGGGCGGAGGCCGGTCACGATCTCGGCAAGCTCGCGCTGACCGTTCCCGGCGACCCCGGCGATCCCGAACACCTGGCCCGCTCGGACGTCGAAGGAGACGTCGGCGAGCGCGGGCAGGCCACGGTCGGAGCGGGCCGAGGCGCCCTGGACGCGGAGGGTCACCTCGCCTTGCTCGACGGGGGCGGGGGCCGTCTCGAGCGAGACATCCCGCCCGACCATCAGCCGGGCGAGGGCCCGCGAGTCGAGCTCGCCCCGCATAGCGACCCCGACGTTCCGGCCGCGCCTGAGGACGGTGATCCGATCGGCGACCGCCTGCACCTCGTCGAGCTTGTGCGTGATCACCACGACCGCTTCGCCGCGCATCGCCATCTCGCGTATCGCGTCGAAGAGGGCGTCGGCCTCCTGCGGCGTCAGCACCGCGGACGGCTCGTCGAGGATCAGCACGCGCGCGCCGCGATACAGCGCCTTGAGGATCTCGACGCGCTGCTGCTCGCCGACCGACAGCTGCCAGACGCGCGCCTCGGGATGCACCTGCATCCGGTAGCGCTCCGCGAGCTCCGCGACCTGGCGGATCCCCGCCTTGCGCCCGAGCCACACCCGCGGCGCGTGCCAGCCGAGCAGGACGTTCTCGGCGACGGTGAGCGACTCGACCAGGCGAAAGTGCTGGTGGACCATCCCGATCCCCGACTCGATCGCGTGGCGCGGCGCACGGAACGAGACGGGCCGGCCGTCGACGAGGATCTCGCCCTCGTCCGGCCGGTAGAGACCCGTGAGGACGTTCATCAGCGTCGTCTTGCCTGCGCCGTTCTCACCGAGCAGCGCGTGCACCTCGCCCGCATGGAGCTGGAGGTCGACGCCGTCGTTCGCGACGAGCCCGGGGAACCGCTTGACGATTCCCCGCAGCTCGACGAGCGGCGTGCCGCTCATCGCACGCCGGGGACGGGTGTCCCCGCCCCCGGCACGGTCTTCGTGATCAACCCTTCGGGATCGAGCCCTGGACGCCCTGGACGAGCCACTGCCACGAGAGCGCGTCGCCGAGCGACATGACCTTGCCCTTCGCGATCCGGACCTTGCCCTTCTGGTCCGCGATCGGGCCGCCGAGCACCTCGAGCTTGCCGCTCTTGATCGCCGCCTGGCGCGCCGCGATCGTCCTGCGCGTCTTCGCGTCGACGTTGCGCAGCGGGGCGAGCTTGATCATCCCGTCCTGCATGTCGCCGTAGTACGCGTCCTTCTTCCAGCTGCCGTCCTGCACGGCCTTGAGCCGACGGATGTAGTACGGGCCCCAGTCCCACACGGGCGCGGTGAGGAAGGCCTTCTGGGCGAAGCGGTGCATGTCCGAGTCGTAGCCGACCCACCACTTGCCCTGCGCCTGCGCCCCCTGCCCCGTCGCCGGCGAGTCCTGGTGCTGGCCGAGGACGTCGCAGCCGACGGCAAGGAGGCTCTCCGCCGCGCTCCGCTCCTTCGACGGGTCGAACCACGTCGACGTCCAGACCACCCGCACGGTCGCCTTCGGGTTCACCGAGCGCGCTCC
>DASSVY010000156.1:0-2123 GCA_035705535.1 Gaiella sp.
ACACGCCCCTCTCCGGCCGGCGCGCCGAGCTTGCGCATCGGCAGACGATGGCCTCGGACATCCTTCAGGTCGCCGGGGGTCAGCCCGTAGGCGAGCGTGAGCCGGTCGAGGTGGTCTCGGAGCCGCGGCCCCTCGCTTCCCCACCCGCCCACGCCGAGGTTCGCGTGGTCGCCCTTCGGAAAGAGCCAGCCGTAGCCGCCGGGGACGACCGCAAGCTCGATCGCCGCCGTCCGCTCGTAGTCGCCGGCCAGGCCGTCGAGCGAGACGTTCCCCTCGAGTGCGACGCCCCGGACGATCTCCGCGTTGACCCCGATCGCGCGCGCGACGACGCCGTTCGCCCCGTCCGCGCCGACGAGGACGTTTGCGCGCACCTGCTCGTCGCCCACGCGCGCTGTGATGCCGTCGGCAGCGATCTCGGTCACCTCCACTCCGAGGCCGTCCCTGAACTCCGCGCCTGCCCGGGCCGCATGCTCGGCGAGGAAGGCGTCGAGGCGCCTCCGCTGGGTCATCCGAATGAGTGGCTCGTCGTGGGTCCGCGCGAAGCGCGAGCCATACCGAAGCCGCAGCTCGAAACGGTCGACGTCGCGCTCGACGACGGGCGAGGGGTCGACCGGGATCTGCTTCAGCGCGCGCCCCGTGAGACCGCCGCCGCAGGGCTTGTCGCGCGGGAAGCGAGCCTTGTCGGCGAGCAGCACGCGGGCGCCGCCACGGGCGAGGTGGATCGCGGTCGAGGAGCCGGCCGGCCCGGCCCCGACGACGAGGACGTCGACCTTCACACTCGCGAGTGTAGGCGCGGCACCCGGCTACAATCCCCGTTCCCCGCAGGGGTTCCCGAGTGGCCAAAGGGGGCGGGCTGTAAACCCGCTGGCTCAGCCTTCAGAGGTTCGAATCCTCTCCCCTGCATAGGGAGGGGGAACCCATGGTTCCCCCTCCAGCGACCTCCTTCTGCGCCGCGCACTGGATCGGCCTGACCTGGCCTCCCGGCCTGGACCGCTCGTGCGCGGTCGTTCGTCGGCCGCAACTGCCTCGCGACAATACGGGCGGTGAGGGCGGCGCGCGCCGCCCTCACCGTTACCGCCTCAGGCTGTCGCGCCCACCGCGGCGGGCATCACGCCCAGCTGGGTCAGCACGTCGACCTGGTCGAAGTACAGGCGCACCTCGGCGATCTTGCCGCCGTCCACCTTCGTGATCTGGACGCCGCGACCGCTCAAGTGCCGGTGCGTCGCGGGAATCTCGCCTCCGGGGCCCGAGAGAGTGTCCTCGTGCGTGCCCTCGAAGGTGAACTCCTGCACGGCCCAGCCGTCGCCCACGACCGTGTTGCGCACGTCGATCCGAGCGTCCGGGAACGCATGGATCCACGCCATCGCGTATGCGGTCGTGGCGTCCGGCCCGGTGAGGCTCACGTCACCCGGCCCCTCGAACGAGACGTCGTCCCGATCGAGGCTGCGCATCCGCGCCTCGTCGTGCGCGTTGAAAGCCTCGACGAACTCCTCGGCTACGTGTCGAGCCTCGCCCATCCGTCGCTCCTTCCGTCGCACTCTCCCCCGCGTCTCGAAGGTACTCCCCTGGGCGCGGTGGGACAAGCGACGCGGCGGCGACGAAGCGGGCGCAACACGGGCGCTACACTCGCCGCTCCAGCCCTCTTAGCTCAGTTGGTAGAGCACCTCCATGGTAAGGAGGGGGTCGACGGTTCGAGTCCGTCAGAGGGCTTCGCAGGATCCCTGCAGATGCAGCCCACTCCGAGGGCGTTGCATAGGTCTACGATCTACCGTATGTTTCGCGAGCCGGCCGCACGGTCGGTGTCCACAACCAGGGGAGGGGAACGTTGCGTTCATTCACGCGCGTCACCGCGACGTTGTCGGCTGTTGTCATGGCGGCACTCATCGTCGCCGGGGCCGGCATGGCCACTCGCGGGTCTGACTTCGTCACATGCAACGACGGTTCGTCCTACGCGATCACGGTCACGCAGCAGCCCAACGACAACTCCGTCGGCTGGGGCGTCGGAACGATCTCGGGCGGGGACCATCTGATCCCGACGAGCTTTTCCGGGACGTTCCACGACGACACGATCGATGTGACGCTCGATTCGTTCACCCAGGCGAAGGGCAAGGGGAACGGACAGC
>DASSVY010000157.1:0-15795 GCA_035705535.1 Gaiella sp.
GGGTCTCCGCGAGCTCGGCCAGACGTGCGCCGCGCTGGCCGCCTACGCGACGGAGCGGGTCGCCTTGCCCGTCGCCTTCGACCGACCGACGTTCAAGGAGGTCGCGTTCCGCACGCCGATCCCGGCCCGTGAGGTCGTCACCCGCGCCCGCGAGCACGGCGTCCACCCGGGCTATCCGCTCGGCCGCGACTACCCCGGGCTGGACGACGTGCTGCTCGTCGCACTCACCGAGAAGCGCACGCCCGCGGACGTCGACCGGCTGGCGGACGTCCTCGCGGAGGTGATCTCATAGTGGAGCTGATCTTCGAGAAGTCGCGACCCGGCCGGCGCGCAGGCCGCGTCCCCTCCTACGGCCTGCCGGCGCCGGAGATCCCGGCCGAGCTGGCCCGCGAGCGGCCACCGCGCCTGCCCGAGGTACCGGAGAACGAGGTGGTGCGCCACTTCACCGCGCTCGCCGACCGCAACTTCGGGATCGACACGGGCTTCTATCCGCTCGGCAGCTGCACGATGAAGCACAACCCGCGCGTGAACGAGCGAGCAGCCGCGCTGCAGGGGTTCCGCGACCTCCACCCGCTGCAGGAGGACGAGGGCGCGCAGGGCGCGCTCGAGCTGATGTGGGAGCTCCAGCAGATCCTCGTAGAGGTCGCCGGCCTGCCGGCGGTGACGCTCCAGCCGGCCGCGGGGTCGCAGGGCGAGCTGACGGGTCTGATGCTCATGCGGGCCGCGTTCGCCGACCGCGGGGAGCGGGGCCGGAACGTGATCGTCACGGCCGACACGGCACATGGCACCAACCCGGCGAGCGTCACGATGGCGGGCTTCGAGCTCGCCAAGGTCGCGACGACCGACCGCGGCAACCTCGACCTCGACGATCTGCGCGCGAAGGTGAACGACCGCACGGCCGGTCTGATGCTCACGAACCCCTCCACGCTCGGGCTGTTCGACGAGGGGATCGAGGAGGTCGCGCGGATCTTCCACGAGCGCGGCGCGCTCCTCTACTACGACGGCGCGAACCTCAACGCGGTCGTCGGCCGCTCCCGGCCGGGCGACATGGGCTTCGACATCGTCCACTACAACCTTCACAAGACCTTCTCGCAGCCGCACGGCGGCGGCGGCCCCGGTGGAGGCCCGGTCGCGGTGGTCGGCGAGCTCGAGCCGTTCCTGCCCTCACCTGCGGTCGTGCGTGACGGCGACGTCTTCCGCCTCGACCACGACCGGCCGAAGTCGATCGGCCGGGTACGCGGGTACGCGGGGCCGTTCGGCGTCTTCGTCCGGTCGTACGCCTTCATGCGCGCGTATGGGCCGGCGCTCACGGAGATGTCGGAGACGGCGGTGCTCAATGCGAACTACGTCCTCGCGCTCCTCAGGGACGCCTACGACCTGCCGTACGACCGTCTGTGCATGCACGAGTTCGTGCTCTCCGCCCGGACGCTCAAGCGGGAGCACGGCATCACGGCGCTCGACGTCGCGAAACGCCTGATGGACCACGGGATCCACCCGCCGACGATCTACTTCCCTCTGGTCGTCCAGGAGGCGCTGATGATCGAGCCGACCGAGACCGAGACGAAGGAGCGGCTCGACGAGTTCGTCGCCGCGATGCGCTCGATCGCGGAAGAGGCGGCGAACGACCCCGAGACGCTCAAGCAGGCGCCGCTGACCCGGCCGGTCCGGCGACTCGACGAGGTGAAGGCCGCGAAGCAGCCAATCGTGCGTCACGCATTCGAAGAGGCGGAATCGCCCGATAGGATCGAGACGGGATGACGGCGGCCGTCAGCCACGAACTCGTCGAGCTCTCCCACGACCTTGCGCGCGCGGTGTCGGAGCACGACGTGGGCGCTCTCGAGCAGATGCTCGCGGCGGAGTTCACGCTCCAGGGCGCCGCCGGGCAGCTCGACCGCGAGGAGTTCCTTGCCGCTGCAGGCGGGCCCTACGAGATCGACGAGTTCTCGTACGAGCAGATCGACCCCGAGATCTACGGCAACACGGCCGTGCTCGTCTCACGCTACAGCCAGGTCGCCCGGCTCGACGGCCGCGACCTCAGCCACCAGATGAACGTGACGGACATCTGGACCCGGCGCGACAGCCGCTGGCAGATCGTCCGGCGGCACGCGACGCTCCGCGTCGACTGACCGCGACGACGAGGCCGCCCTCGCGGGCAGCGAGCACGCTGTCAGCGCTGCGGAGCTTTCGCGAGCTCTCGGCCGACGTCGCCCATGAAGCCGAAGAACGCGAGCACCTCGTGCAGCTGCTTCATGGTGAGTCGACGCGAGACCGCCCGGCGGAGGACCGCGGTGTCGCAGCGGTGGGCCATGAACGCGGTGAACTGGACGCGGGCGAGCACGCGGTAGATGTCGGTGTCCGACGGATATGGACGGAGGAACGCCTTCGCGGCGCGGCTGAACGAATCCGCCTCGGTGCGGCACTGCGCCGGTGTTCCCCGCTTCACGGGGACCTTGCTCCCGGGGTAGACGCTGTACTTCGGGATCGTCGATCCCTCCTCCGCGTTGGCGCCACTGGCGACGCCGCCGACTGCAAGCACGACGGCGCCGAGAAGCGAGACCGCAAGGACCCTGAACATCGCCCTTGAGGCTACACCGCCTGAGGGCGGGGGCGTGAGCTCGGCGCGGTGGCCAGCTGTCCGCACGCCGCCGCGATGTCACGGCCGCGCGTGAGGCGGACGGTCGCCGGGATTCGCGCACGGTCGAGCTCGGCCTTGAACGCATCGATCGAAGCGCGGGGCGAGCCGTCGAAGAAGCCGGTCGGGTTGTACGGGATGAGGTTCACCTTGAACGCGTCGCGGCCGAGGAGCGCGGCGAGTAGTCGTGCCTGCGCAGGCGAGTCGTTGACGCCGGCGAGCATCACGTACTCGACGAACACACGCCGCTTCGTCCGCTCCCAGTGGCTGCGGCAGAGCGCGACGACGTCGGACAGCGGATAGCGGTCGTTGACCGGCATCAGCTCGCTCCGCAGCTCCGGGTCTGCGGCGTGGAGCGAGAGAGCCAGGCGGATCGGCTCTGTCACCTCTTCGACGAACGTCGTCAGGCCCGGCACCCAGCCGACGGTCGAGACCGTGGTGCGGCGGTGCGTGATCCCGATCTCGGGCAGCCGCCGCGCCGCCGCCAGCACCGAGTCGACGTTCATGAACGGCTCGCCCATCCCCATGAACACGAGGTGGTTCACGGGCTCGGATCGCCGGAAGTGGAGCACCTGGTCGAGGATCTCCCAGGGGGTGAGGTTCCGACCGAAGGCCATCCGGCCCGTCGCGCAGAACGTGCAGGTCAGCGGACAGCCCGACTGCGACGACACGCACACCGAGCGCCGGCCGTCCCGGTAGCGCATCAGCACGGCCTCGACCGGGT
The DNA here is from genome assembly GCA_035705535.1 of Gaiella sp. Lineage (GTDB taxonomy): Bacteria > Actinomycetota > Thermoleophilia > Gaiellales > Gaiellaceae > Gaiella. The sequence continues at coordinate 3,357 of DASSVY010000157.1, forward strand.
GGCCGTCCGCGGTCCTGAAGAGCGTCTTGACGGTGCCGTCGTGGGCGCGGTGCTCCTCCTCGGGCGACAGGGTCGAGAAGGGGACGTCTGCCGCCAGGGTGTCCCGTAGCGCGCGGGGCAGGTTCGTCATCGCGTCGTAGCCGGCCGCGCCGCGCGCAGCCCACTCCCAGGCCTGTCGTGCGCGGTAGCTCGGCTCGCCGAGCTCCGCGACGCGCCGCTCGAGGAGGTCGAGGTCCACGCGGCAACGGTAGCCCGCGCCCCGTCGCTAGGGTGCGCGCCGTGATCGACCTCCGCAGCGACACCGCGACAAGGCCGACCGAGGGCATGCGGGCGGCGATCGCCGCGGCCGGGGTCGGCGACGAGCAGAAGCGCGAGGACCCGACGGTGAACGAGTTGCAGGAGCGCGCTGCGGCGCTGCTCGGCCAGGAGGCCGCGCTGTTCGTACCGACGGCGACCATGGCGAACCAGATCGCGCTCAAGCTCCATACCCGCCCAGGGGACGTGCTCGTGGCGGAGCGGCACGCCCATGTCGTGATCTACGAGTACGGCGGCGCGGCGGCGCACGCCGGGCTGATGATCGAGCCGATCGACGGGCGCGCCGGGCGGTTCGGCGTCGCGGAGCTCGAGGCGGCGTCGATTCCGAGCTCGAAGGTCGCCGATCAGCGAGCCACGCTGGTCACGCTCGAGAACACGCACAACTCGTCGGGTGGCCGCTGCTGGCCGCTCGCGGAGCTGCGGGCGGTCGCCGCGGCTGCGCGCGAGCGCGCTCTCGCGACCCATCTCGACGGCGCGCGGCTCCTCAACGCCGCCGTCGCGACGGGCGTCTCGCCGGCCGACATCGGCGGTCTGTTCGACACCGTCACGCTCTGCCTCTCGAAGGGTCTCGGCTGTCCGCTCGGCGCGATGCTCGCGGGATCCGCCGAGGCGATGGAGCGCGCATGGCGCGAGAAGCATCTATTCGGCGGCGCCATGCGGCAGGCGGGGATCGTCGCGGCCGCCGGCGTGTACGCGCTCGACCACCACGTCGAGCGGCTGGCCGACGACCATGCACGGGCCCGCCGTCTGGCCGAGGGCTGGCACGCCGCCGGTCTGCCGGTCGACCTCGAGCAGGTCGAGACGAACTTCGTGCAGCTCGACGTCACCGCGCTCGGCCTCGACCGCGACGACGCGCTCCGCGTGCTTCGCGATGCGGGCGTGGGGCTCTCCTCGACGATCCATCCGACCGTGGCCCGCGCGGTGACGCACCTCGACGTCGACGACGACGACATCGAGCGAGCCGTCGAGCTCGCGCCCGGCGCGCTCCTGTCGCGCGCGGCCGCCTAGCTGGACGCGGAGCCGAGCACGGCGAGGGCGTGCGAGGTCGACTCGCCGCTGCCATCCCGGTCGCCCGCCGCGTAGAACAGGATCACCACGACGACGTAGGCCGCGACGAGCACGGCGCCACGGGCCTTCGAGGCCTTCCCGCCCCAGAGCGTCAGCGCCGCGACCGCGAGACTGCCGCCCAGGGCGAGGATCTCCACCTGGCGGAACCCGAGCGCGAGCGGCTCGATCAGCCACGAGAGGAGGGCGACCGCGGGGATGAGGAACACCGCAACCTGCGCGGCCGACGACAACGCGATCTCGGCCGCGAGCTTGACTTTCCCCCGCCAGGCGACGACCACCGCGCCGCCGTGCTCGGCCGCGTTCCCGACGATCGCGACGATCACGGCGGAGACGAAGAAGTCCGAGAGGCCCGCCTTCTCGGCGAAGGTCTCGAGGGAGCCGACGAGCACCTCGGCGACGAGCGCGGTGACGACCGTCGCGGCGCCCAGCACCGCGAGGGAGCGTCCGAGCGTCCAGGTGCCGTGGGCGGCCTCCTCGTTCGGCTCGTGGAGGTCCCGGTGGCGCCGGAGCGAGACGAACGTCGTGACGACGTAGAGGACGAGGAGGAAGATCGAGATCGGCACGGTGAGATCCGCGATCGCGCTCCGGTCGGGATCGCCGTTCCAGGACGGGATCGCCGGGACGAGGAAGAGGAGGACGGCCGTCCCGATCAGGCCGAAGGAGATGAAGCTCGACCGCCGGTCGAGCTCGCCGCGGGGGCCGAACAGGAGCGAGAAGCCGAGGACGAGGAGGAGGTTCCCGACGACCGACCCCGTCAGCGAGCCGCGGACGACCTCGGTGAGGCCACGGTGGACGGCGAGGAGCGCGATGATCAGCTCGGGCGCGTTCCCGAAGGTCGCGTTGAGGAACCCGCCGATCCCCGGGCCGGTGTGCTCCGCCGCGTGCTCGGTCGCCTCGCCGATCAACCAGGCGAGCGGGATCAGGGCTATCGCCGCGACGACGAACTCGACCGTCTCGTCCAGGTCGGCCACGTAGTGCAGCACGACGACGAGTGGCCCGAGCACCAGGCCGGCAAAGAGGACGCGGCGGACCACGGACGCCCAACCCTAGCGACGGTCTCTCGACGGTCTGTCTCGATCTCGCTAGCGATTCGGGGTGCCGACGTCAAGTCTTGCGCGAGGGCGCCCGGCCTTGCGACGATCTGGTCATGCGAGATGTCGCACCGGCCCCGATCGCCCCGGCGGAGATCCCTCTCCGACCCCAGGACGAGGTCGAGTGCCGGCGCTGCGAGGTGCATTGCGACCGCGTCGTCCACCCGGCGGCCTGCATCGCCCGCGACTGCCCGTTCGTCTACGCGTACGAGGCCTGGGGTCACACGTACATGGGATGCATGCAGAAGGTCTTCGACGTCGAGATCGACCTCGACCTGCTCGACGAGCTCGAGGCTCGCCCGCAGGGCTTCGGTGCGGTGAAGGCGTCACGCGCGCCGCTGCCGATCTGCCACTCGGAGATCTCGACCTGCTACGAGCATCGCAGTGACGAGCTCGGGTGCCGCAACCCCGAGTTCCACGAGATCACGGTCGCGAGCCCGAGCTTCCGGGTCTTCGCTCAGCTCGCGGACTAACCCTTCTGCGGCTTCCGCCGGGCGGCGTGCCTGCGCCGGCCTTTGCGCCGCAGATCGCGGAGCAGGCGAAGCTCCTCGACATAGGTGCCGTCCGGCCCGGCGGTCTCGAGGATCGCCGGCAGCCCGTCGAACGCCGGATGCGCGACGAACGTCGCGAGCCCGCCTTTCATCTCGCCGAGCATGAGCGACGCGTGCCGGTCGCGGTTCGAGCCGAGCGGCGCGTCCGCGTCGTTGACGTGCAGGCAGCGCAGGCGGTCGAGCCCGATCGCGTCGTCGAGGTGCGCGAGAGCCCCGTCCAGGGCCTCGGGATCGGTGACGTCGACGCCGGAGACCCACCAGTGGCACGAGTCGAGGCAGATCCCGAGTCGCTCGTGCCGGTCGAGGCGGTCGAACAGCGCGGCGAGCTCGTCGACGGAGCGCCCGATCGTGCCGCCCGCACCCGCGGAGTTCTCGAGCACGAGCCACAGCCGCTCGTCGGTCAGCTCGAGTAGCTCGCGCAGCGCCGGGACGGCTCGCCGGTAGCCGGCGGGGAGACCCTTCCCGAGGTGCGAGCCGACGTGGAAGACGACGCCCTCCGCGCCGATCGCGGCGGCGGTCTCCATCGAGGCGCGCATCGCCGTGACGGACTTCCGGTGGAGCTCGCGGTCCGTGCCCGCGAGGTTGACGAGGTACAGCGCGTGGCAGACGACGCCTTTGATCCGAGCCTCGTCGCGGCGGGCCCGAAAGCGCGCGACCTGCTCCTCCGAGTGCTCGGTCGGCCTCCACATCCGCGGGCTCTGCGTGAAGATCTGAACGGCGTCGCAGCCGAGCTCCGCCGCCCGGTCGATCGCGGTCGAGATACCTCCCGCCGAGGACACATGCGCGCCGTAGAGCACGCGCCAACGCTACAACCGCAGCCGCGGGGGCCAGGCGCCTGCGGTCGCGACTACGATCGCCGGCGATGAGCGTCCGCGTGCGCATGGCCCCGTCGCCCACGGGCCTCCTCCACATCGGAGGCGTTCGCACGTTCCTGTTCAACTGGCTCTTCGCCCGGGGCCGGGGCGGCGAGTGCCTGCTCCGGATCGAGAACACCGACACGTCGCGCGAGGTCTCCGAGGCGACGGCGCAGATCGAGCGCTCGCTGCGGTGGCTGGGGATCGAGTGGGACGGCCAGACGCGCTTCCAGCTCGACGGGGCCGATCGCGCGCTGGCGGAGGCCCGCCGCCTGGTCGGCCAGGGAAAGGCGTACGAGGACGACGGCGCGATCCGTCTGCGCATGCCCGACGAGGGCCTGATCGCCTGGGACGACGCCGTCAAGGGCCGGATCGAGTTTCCGGCGGAGGAGCTCGAGGACTGGGTGCTCGTCCGCTCGGACGGGCGGCCGACCTACAACTTCGCGAACCCGGTCGACGACTGGGTCGACGGCGTGACCCACGTGATCCGCGGGGACGACCACGTGTCGAACACGCCGAAGCAGCTTGCCGTCCTCGACGCGCTCGGCGCCAAGCCCCCGGTCTACGCCCACGTCCCCAACGTGTTCGGGGAGGACGGCCGCAAGCTCTCGAAGCGGCACGGCGCGGTCTCGGTCGACGAGTTCCGCGAGGCGGGTTACGTCGCGCCCGCCCTGCTGAACTTCCTCGCGCTCCTCGGCTGGGCGCCGGACGGCGAGACGACGATCATGAGTCGGGACGAGCTCGTCGAGCGGTTCTCGCTCGAGCGCGTCGGCCGGAGCCCGGCGACGTTCGACTATGCGAAGCTCGACTGGATGAACGGGGTCTACCTCCGCGCCCTCGACCGGGACGCCTATGCGCGCACGGTGCTCGAGTACCTCCGCGAGCAGGGGGTCGACTGGCCCGACGACGGGGTTCGGGCAATGGCGCCGATCGTGCAGGAGAAGATTGGCCGGCTCGGCGAGATCCCGTCGTTCGCGGGCTTCCTCTTCCACGACGTCGAGCCGGATCCGGAGCTGCTCGACCGGCGGATCCTCGACGCGGCCGCCGAGGCGCTGGCGCCGGTCGAGCCGTGGAGTGCAGAGGCGATCCAGGCCGCGCTGAAGCGGCTCTGCGAGGAGCTCGGCGAGAAGCCGCGCACCGTCTACGGACCGATTCGGGTCGCTGTGACGGGCTCGAAGGTGTCTCCCGGCCTGTACGAGTCGCTCGAGCTGCTGGGTCGGGAGCGCGCGCTCGAGCGCCTCGGGCACGGGGCCCGGGTCGCCGCGTGACCGCGCTTGCGGCCGGCGAGTTCGAGCGGCGGCTCGAGCAGTACGGGATCGAGCGGTCCGAGGAGGCGCGCGCCGTGCGGGTGGGGGAGAAGGAGACCTCCCAGCAGGCTGCGATCGTGGCCCGCTACGCCGACCTGTTCACGCGCGAGCAGCTCGAGGAGCTCCGAGCCGCCGAGGAGGCTGCGAGCGGCGCCGGGCGCGAGTCGGTCGCCCGCCTGCGCCTCGAATGCCAGGAAGGGCTCGTCGACCGCGAGCTCGCCGAGCGCGAGGACGAGCTCGAGAACGCGCTGCTCGCCGCTCGCGTCGCCTGGGACGGCGACGAGCTCCCGCTGCGGACGGCGCAGGCGCGCCTCGCCACCGAGCCGGACTACCGCCGCAGGGACGCGCTCGGCGCCGGCGTCCTCGAGGTGTCGGCCGGCTTCAACGACGAGCGGCGGTCGCTGCTCGCGGCGCGCGACGAGCTCGAGTCCACGGTGACGGGGATCGACGACCCGGTCGCCCGCAACGAGGCGGAGAAGCGCGTTCCTCTCCGGCCGATCGCGGACGCGGTCGACACCGCACGCGTGGAAGGTACGGAGGCGTTCAACCCGTCACGCGAGCGCTGGCTCGACCGGCTGCTCGGCCCCGAACGTGACGACGTCCCCGGCTCTGCGCACATGGCGTGGATCCGACGGCTTTCGCCGCTCGAGGCCACGTACACGAAGGATCGGAGCGTCGAGGTCTGCCTCTCGACGCTCCGGGCGATGGGCTTCGACCTCGAGTCCGAAAAGGGGATCCGTCCCGACCTCGAGGACCGGCCGCAGAAGGCGCCGCGTGCGTGCGTGATCCCGACCGACCCGCCGAGGCTGGTCCACCTCATCACCCGCGCGCAGGGAGGGCTCCACGACTACGAAGCCTTCCTCCACGAGGCGGGTCACGCGCTCCACTACGCGGGCTGCGACCCGGACCTGCCGCTGTCCTTTCGCCGTCTGGCGCGAGACCATGCGCTCACCGAGATCTACTCGTTCCTGCTGGACTCGATCTGCCGGGAGCCCGGCTGGCATGCCGAGCACTTCGGCCTCGACGACACGCAGGCGCGCGAGAACGCGGACGCGGCCGCGTTCTCCAACACGATCCTGTTCCGCCGCTACTCGGCGAAGCTCGGGTTCGAGCTCGAGTTCTGGGGCCGGTTCCGGGCGGACGGCGGCACGCCCGACGGCTACGAGGAGCGGCTCACCGCGGCGACCGGTGTGCGCTACCGGGCGGCGAACCACCTCGCCGACATGGACGCCGGGTTCTACTCCGCCGACTACCTGCGCGCCTGGATTCGCGCGGCCCAGCTCCGCGCATACCTCCGTCGCGAGGTCGGCCGGGAGTGGTGGCGTCTCACGGGCACCGGCGACCTGCTGCGAGAGCTGTTCCGCGAGGGCACGCGCCCGACGACCGAGGAGATCGCCGACCGGATCGGCTACGACCCGCTCGACACCGAGCCGCTCGTCGCGGAGATGACCGCGCCCTGACGGTGGCCCGCGTCCCGGCGGCGGGACCCAACTTCCTTTGTGAACAGGTCGTCTGAGACTCAGGCGGTGACGGGCGACCGGGCGTCGTCCGATACCGGCCCGAAGTCTTGACTTCGCGGAGACGCTTGCTATAAGAGACCTGAATCGGGTCTCATGTTCGGTCCCGCCACATCGATTGGAGGACACGCATGAAGGGGTGGTTCAAGCTTGCGGTGCTCGCGGCCGCTCTCGCGGCGCTCGCGGGCGTCGGCGCCAGCGCCAGGGGCGCAGACGCGGCGCCGAGCGCGAAGGCGCCGATCAAGGTCGGGATCGTGTACTCGCGGACGGGCCTGCTGGCCGCGTATGGCGCGCAGTACGTCCAGGGGCTGCGCTACGGCCTCGCGTATGCGACGAAGGGGACGAACGCGGTCAACGGGCAGCCGATCGAGCTGACCCTCGTCGACGATGCGGGTGACCCTGTCAAGGCGGTCTCGGCCGCGAAGGACCTGATCGGCAAGGGCTACAAGGTCCTCGCGGGCAGCACGTCGTCCGGCGTCGCTTTGCAGGTCGCACCGCTTGCCGAGCAGAACAAGATCCTCTTCATCTCCGGCCCGGCAGCGACCGACGCGGTCACCGGGATCAACAAGTACACCTTCCGCTCGGGCCGGCAGAGCTACCAGGACGTCCTCGCAGCGAGCTCGTACCTCGGCGCCGGGGGCGGGAAGACCGTCACGGTCTTCGCGCAGGACTCTGCCTTCGGGCTCGGCAACTACCTCGCGGTCAACCAGGTGATGGGGAATCGCGGCGGTCAGAAGGTGAACCGGATCCTCGTGCCGCTCTCGGCTCAGGACTTCACCCCGTTCGCCCAGCAGATCAAGCAGCAGAAGACCGACCTCTTGTTCATTGCGTGGGCCGGCACGACCGCGCCGGCGATGTGGCGTGCGCTCGACCAGCAGGGCGTGTTCGACAGCGTCGACCACGTGGTCACGGGCCTCGACATGCGCGCCTCGTACCCGACGTTCGGCCCGGTCGCGAACAAGATCTCTTTCCTCTCGCACTACGTCTCGAACGCTCCGAAGAACAAGGTCAACGACTTCCTCGTGAACTCGATGCGCAAGCGCGGGCAGGTGCCCGACCTGTTCACCCCCGACGGCTTCGTCGCCGGGCAGATGATCGCGCACGCGCTCACCGCCTCGCCGTCGAACGTCGACCAGATGATCTCGTCGCTCGAGGGCTGGAGCTTCACGGGCCCCAAGGGCCAGCAGACGATCCGCGCGTCCGACCACGCGATGCTGCAGCCGATGTTCCAGGTGAAGCTCGTGCAGAACGGCGGCAAGTACCAGACCGTCGTCCTCAAGCGCCTCCGCGCGAAGTACACCGCACCCCCGGAGGCGAACGGCAAGTAGTCGACGTCTCAGGCCTGGGGATCGATGTCCTCCGAGGCTCCGATCCTCGCCACCCGTGACCTCGGGCTCGACATCGGCGGCGCACGCATCGTCGCCGATGTCTCGCTCGAGGTCCGGGAGGGCGAGCTCGTCGGGATCATCGGCCCGAACGGGGCGGGGAAGACGACGCTCTTCAACCTGCTCTCGGGCCTCGCGCGACCGACGAGAGGCCGGATCGTCCTCGACGGCCGTGACATCACCGGCATGCCGCCGTACCGCCGGACGCAGGCCGGGCTGGGCCGCTCGTTCCAGGTCTCGAGCGTGTTTCCGCTCCTCACCGTGGGCGAGAACGTGCGGCTCGCGGCGGAGGCACGGCTCGGAGGCGCTCTGAGCGTCGTCCGCCGCGCCGCGCGCTTCCGCCCCGCGCTGGAGCGGGCCGCGTCTGCGCTCGAGCGGGTCGGGCTCGTCGCGCGCACCGGCTCGCCGGCCGGGATGCTCTCGCACGGCGACAAGCGGAAGCTCGAGCTCGCGATGCTCCTCGCCGGCGACCCGCGCGTGATCCTTCTCGACGAGCCGATGGCGGGCGTATCGGTGGAAGACGTCGACGGCCTCACGGCGCTGATCCGCGCAGTTCACGCGGACGAGGGCCGGACCGTCCTGCTCGTCGAGCACCGCATGGAGGTCGTGGTCGGGCTCGCCGAGCGGATCGCGGTGATGCACCACGGCGCGCTGCTCGCGTTCGACACCCCGGAGCGGGTGATGGCGGACGAGACCGTCCAGACCGCGTACCTGGGAGAACCCTTGTGAGCACCGCGCTCGCCGTCTCCGACCTCCACGTGCACCTCGGCGAGTCGCACGTGCTGCAGGGCATCTCCTTCGACGTGCCCTCGGGCGGCGTGACGGCGCTCCTCGGACGGAACGGCGTCGGCAAGACCACGACGCTCCGCGCGCTGATGGGGCTCGTGCCGCCTACGCGCGGGGCGATTGCGCTCGCCGGCGAAGACGTGACGCGGCTCGCGACCCACGCGGTCGTGCGCCGGGGTGTCGGCTACGTGCCGGAGGATCGCGACGTCTTCGCCGGGCTCACGGTGGAGGAGAACCTCCGTCTTGCCGAGCGGAGTCGCGAGCCACGGTACGACCTCGTCCACGAGCTCTTTCCGGAGCTCCGCGAACGCGCCGGCCAGCGCGCGGGAACGCTCTCGGGCGGCCAGCAGCAGATGGTCGCGATCGCGCGGGCGCTGCTCAACGAGAACCGGCTGCTACTCGTCGACGAGCCGACGAAGGGCCTGGCGCCGCTCCTCGTCACCGAGGTCGCGGCGGCGCTCGAGCGGGCTGCGGAGCTGACGACAGTCCTGCTCGTCGAGCAGAATCTCCATGTCGTGCAGCGCGTCGCGCGCGAGGTCGTCGTGCTCGACGCCGGCCGGGTCGTGCACGCGGGGCCGGCCGAGGAGCTGCTCGCCGACGCAGAGCACGTGCGCCGGCTGCTCGGCGTCCACGGAGGCTCGCATTGAGCACGTTCGTCCTGCTCACGATCACGGGGCTCGGACTTGGCGCGATGTACTTTCTCGTCGCGTCGGGGCTCTCGCTGATCTACGGGCTGTTGGGCGTGCTCAACTTCGCGCACGGCGCCTTCATCACGGTCGGCGCGTATCTCGCCTGGTGGTTCGGCGAGCAGCTCGGGGGCGGCCCGGGAACGCGGCTGCTCGTGGGCGGTGTGCTCGGGATCGCGGCCGGTGCGCTCGTCGCAGCGCTCGTCGAGCTCGGCCTGATTCGGCCGCTCTACCGGAGGCCCGTCGAGCAGGTCCTCGTCACGGTCGGTCTCGCGCTCGCCCTCGGCGCGCTCGTCCAGGGCATCTGGGGCGCCGACGCGAAGCCGTTCCCGGTGCCGTCGTGGATGATCGACACGACGACGATCCTCGGCGCCAACGTCCCCAACGACCGGTTCGTCGAGATCGGCGTCGCGGTCGCGGTGCTCCTCGGGCTCACGGCGTTCCTCCGCTACACCCGCTTCGGGCTCGTGATCCGCGCCGGCGTCGAGAACCGCGGAATGGTGAGCGCGCTCGGGATCGACGTGCGGCTCGCGTTCACGCTCGTGTTCGCGCTCGGCGGCGCGCTCGCGGCGCTCGCCGGAGTGCTGTCCGGCGTCTACTTCGGCGTCGTCGACCCGACCCGCGGGACCTCGCTGCTGATCTTCGCGTTCATCGTGGTCGTGATCGGCGGGTTCGGCTCGATCGGCGGCTCCGCGGTCGCGGCGGTGGCGGTCGGGCTGATCCAGCAGTACGCGAACTACTACGCGTCCAGCGGCACCGGCGACCTCGCGGTCGTCCTGCTCCTCGCGCTCGTGCTGCTCGTCCGCCCCACCGGGCTCGCACCGAAGGTGGCGCATTGAGACGCGCGGCGAGCATCGGGATCCCCGTCGTCGTGCTCGTGGTGCTCGCGCTCGTGCCGAAGCTCTCGCTCGACGTCCCTGTCGTTTTCAACGGGCCGCTCTCTAGTCCCGGGACGCTCCAGCTGCTCGCGCTCTGCCTCCTCTTTTCCGGGATCGCGCTGACGTACGACGTCCTGTTCGGGTTCACGGGGCTGCTCTCGTTCGGCCATGCGCTGTTCGTCGCGGCCGGCGTCTACATGACCGCGATCGCGCTGACGCGCTGGGAGTGGGGGCTCTGGCCGACGATCGGCTTCGTCCTCGCGATCGCGCTCTGCCTGCCGCTCGTGCTCGGCGCCGTCAGCCTGCGGGTGAGCGGGATTGCATTCGCGATGGTCACGCTCGCGTTCGCCCAGGCGGGTCAGGTGCTCGTGCAGAAGAACCCCTACGGCTGGACGGGCGGCGAGGAGGGCATCGGCCTGAACTACGACCACGTCCCGGACGCATTCGTCGGCGTCCTCAACACGAAGAACCTCTACTGGCTCGCGCTCGGTTACGCGGTCCTCGTCTTCGTGATCGTGCGGCTGGCCGTCAACTCGTCGGCCGGCCACGTCTGGCGTGCGGTCCGCGAGAACGAGCCGCGCGTGGAGGTGCTCGGGCTCCACCCGTACTGGTTCAAGCTGATCTCGTTCGTCCTCGCCGGGTTCCTCGCCGTGCTCGGGGGCGTCGTCTGGCTGCTCCTGATCGGCGGCGCGACGCCCGAGGTGACGACCGCGAACTTCACGCTCGCGCTGCTCGTGATGGTCGTGCTCGGTGGCGCCGGAACACGCTTCGGGGCGATGCTCGGCGGCTTCCTCTACACGCTCCTCGACCAGCGCCTCGGCTCGCTCTCGGGCTCGAGCGAGGTGCAGGGCCTCCCGGATGTGCTGCGCGTGCCGCTCTCGGAGCCGCTCTTCATTCTCGGCGCGCTCTTCATCCTGCTCGTCTTCTTCGTGCCGGGCGGGCTCGCGAGCCTCCCGGCGCGATTGCGCGGGCTGCGTCCGCGGCGCGAGCCCCTCCCCGAGGAGGCCGCGGCGTGAAGATCGCCTGGGAGCGCCGCGGAGCAGGGAAGCCGCTGCTCCTGATCCACGGCCTCGGGTACGCCCGTTGGGGCTGGGAGCCGGTGCTCCCCGGCCTCGCCGAGCGTTTCGACGTGCTCCTCTTCGACAACCGCGGGATCGGCCGGAGCGACGCGCCCCCGGGCCCGTACACCGCCGCGGCGATGGCCGGCGACGCGGTGCAGGTGCTCGACGAGGCGGACGTCGAGCGCGCGCACGTGGTCGGGACGAGCCTCGGGGGGATGGTCGCCCAGGAGCTGGCGCTGGCGTCGCCCGAGCGCGTCGAGAGGCTCGTCCTCGCCTGCACGACCCCGGGCGGGCCGCGCGCCTACCCGATGCCGCAGGTCACGGTCGACCTCATGATCGAGGCCGCCTCGCTCGCACCCGAGGTGGCACTGCGGCGGTTCGTCGAGAACGCGCTCGCGCCGGCGACGGTCGCGACCCGGCCCGAGCTCGTCGAGCGGATCATGGCCCACCGGCTCCGCACGGCCCAGGCCCCCGCCGCCTGGGCGGCGCAGGCGGCCGCCGGCGCCGTGTTCGACGCGCACGACCGCGTCGCCGGGGTCCGCGCCCCGGCGCTCGTGCAACACGGCAGCGAGGACGTCGTCGTCGACCCCCGGAACGGCGAGCTACTCGCGGAGCGTCTTCCCGAGGCGCGGCTCGAGCGCTTCCCGGGGACGGGCCACCTGTTCTTCTGGGAGCAGCCCGAGCGGTTCGTCGCCTCTGTGGCGTCGTTCCTGGAGGATCAGGGCTGATGCGCGACGACGCCCTGACGATCGCACGGTGGCTCTCCGACCGTGCACGCGGCACGCCCGACCGGGTCGCGATCCGGTTCCTCGGCGCAGAGCTGAGCTACGCCGCGCTGCAGCGTCGTGCGACTCGGCTCGCCGCCGGCCTGGCGGAGCGCGGCCTCGAGCGGGGCGACCGGCTCGCGACCCTCACCCGCACCTCGCCCGACCACGTAGCG
>DASSVY010000158.1:0-3457 GCA_035705535.1 Gaiella sp.
AAGTCGACGACGATCGCGAACCTCGCCGTCGCCCTGGCTCGCGCAGGGTTGAACGTCGCCTTGGTCGATCTCGACCTCCGTCGTCCCACGATCGCGGGGTTCTTCGACATCCCGTATGCGCAGCCGGGCATGACGAACATCGTCCTCGGCTCGTCGACGCTGGACGAGGCCCTGGTCGAGGTGAATCGCACGCCGAGCGCCTCGGGCGACGCGACGCATGCCGACGGGAACGGCGCCAGCTCGAACGGCAGCGCCGGCGTCCTGAAGGTTCTGACGTCAGGCCGGATTCCCCCCAACCCGGGCGAGGTCATCAAGGCACAGAAGTTGACCGGTGCGCTCGAGCAGCTCGCGCGATCCTTCGACTTCGTCCTGATCGACACGCCCCCGCTGCTCTCCGTCGGGGATGCGATGGCCGTGAGCCCTCATGTCGACGCGATGATCACGGTGGCGCGCCTCAACGTCCTCAGGCGCGCCGTCCTCGCAGAGCTCGCCCGAGCCCTCGAGACCTGCGCCACCATCAAGCTCGGTGTCGTCGTGACCGGCGCCGAGGCGGAGCCGGGCTACGGCTCCGGGTACGGCTACGGCTATAAGCACCGCAGCTCGAAGGCGGAAACGGACTGGATCGACGTTCCCACCACGTCGTCGGCTCGCAGCTTCGAGGAGAGGGTGGGGTGAGCGCCCGAGATCGGGTGCAGCAGCCTTTGCCCGTACTCGACTCGGACCTGGTCCCGGCCGAACGGCATGACGAGCACGAGGTCGCGGACATCTCCGCGCTCGCGCGCAACCCGAGGCGCCGTGATCGCGGTCGTGCGGTTCGCCGCTCACTTGCCGCCGCCGACCTGACGGCGCTGGTCACCGCGTTCGTCGCGCTGCAGTTCGTGTTCCCCGCTCAGGCGTCGAACGATCGACTGTCGCTCGACAGCGAGGCCATCCTGTTCGCTGCAAGTCTTCCGGTCTGGGTCGTCCTCGCTCGGGCGATGGGGCTCTACGACCGTGATGCAGAGCGGCCCGAGCACACGACGGTCGACGACCTCGTCGGCATCGTGTCGCTCGTCACCACGGTCATCTGGCTCAGCTTCGTCGTGGCCTTCGTCACGGGTTCCGCCGACCCGGACTTCGGGAAGTGGGTCGTCTTCTGGGCACTCGCGATCGTGCTGATCGCCGTCGCGAGATCGATCGTGCGCATGGGTGTCCTTCGCAGGAGCGCCCTCGTCCAGCGGGCGCTGATCGTCGGCACCGACCGCAATGCACAGCTCGTGGCCCGAAAGCTTCTCCAGCATCCGGAGTACGGGATCTCGCTGGTCGGCTTCGTCGACGCATCGCCGACCCGTCTCCGGGAGGAGGTTGCCGAGGTGCCGGTACTCGCCGGGGTGGAGCAGCTACCCACACTCGTCGAGCAAAACGGCATCGATCGTGTGGTGTTCGGATTCTCGGGCGCGACCGAGCGTCAGATGCTGCGTCTTGTACGGCAGTTGCAGTCGCTGGGCGTCCAGGTGGATCTGGTCCCACGGCTGTTCGAGGCGCTCGGGCCAAACGCCAACGTCACGTCGATCGAGGCGATGCAGCTCGTGAGCCTGCCCCCGACCAGGATGAACCGGGACGCGTTGCTGCTGAAGCGCGCCTTCGACGTCATGGGTTCGGCATTGCTTCTCGTGCTTCTGTCGCCGTTCCTGGCCGCGATCGCCGTCTGGATCAAGCTGGACTCGCCGGGTCCAGTCCTGTTCCGGCAGATCCGGCTCGGGTTCGACCAGCGGCCCTTTACGGCGCTGAAGTTCAGGACGATGCGCTCGGATACGTCCTCCGTCGAGCACCGCGCCTACGTGCAGCGGGCGATGAGCACCGACACGACCCCGGAGGAGGGAGGGCTCTACAAGCTCGAGCGTCCGGACGTCGTGACGCGAGCAGGGCAGTTCCTGCGCAGAACGAGCCTCGACGAGTTGCCCCAGCTCTGGAACATCCTCCGTGGCGACATGTCGCTCGTCGGTCCGCGGCCCTGCATTCCCTACGAGACAGAGGTCTTCGAGGAGCATCACTTCGAGCGCTTCTCCGTTCCGGCCGGGTTGACCGGCCTGTGGCAGGTGACAGCGCGTGCACATTCGCCCTTCGTGGAGGCGCTCGAGCTCGACGTGCTCTATGCGCGGAGCCGGTCGTTCCGGGGCGACCTCTCGCTCCTGCTGAAGACGCCGGTCCAGATCGTGAGGCCGAAGGCGACCCGATGAGCGAGCCTCTTCGCGTGGCGGTCGTGGGACTCGGCTATTGGGGCCCGAATCTCCTGCGCAACCTCGTCGAGCTCGGCGACGCGGAGGTCGTGACCATGTGCGACACCCGTGACGAGCGTCTCGAGCATTGGGGCAGGCGCTATCCGGCGATCGAGCGGACGACCTCGTACATGGACGTCCTGTCCGACGATCGGGTCGAGGCGGTCGTCATCGCGACACCGGTCGCGACACATTTCGAGCTCGCTTCACGCGCGCTCCGGTTCGGCAAGCACACGTTCGTCGAGAAGCCGCTTGCCGGGAGCTCCGAGGAAGCGGAGGAGCTCTTCCGCCTCTCGCGCCACGCGGGCCGCGTCCTCATGCCGGGTCACACGTTCCTCTACAGCCCTCCGGTCGTGCTCGTGAAGGAGCTGATCGACCGCGGCGACCTCGGAGAGATCTATTTCATCTCGTCGAGTCGCGTCAACCTCGGGCTGCACCAGGCGGACGTGAGCGTCGTCTGGGATCTCGGCCCGCACGACTTCTCGATCCTGCGCTACTGGCTCGGCGAGTCGCCCGAGTCCGTCAGTGCGCTCTCTCGCGCGTGCGTCGTTCCCGACATGCCCGACGTCGCGTTCATCAACCTGCGGTATCCGTCGGGCGCCATCGCGCAGATCGAGCTTGCGTGGCTCGCACCCAGCAAGCTGCGGCGGACGGCTGTGGTCGGCTCGGAGCGGATGGTCGTCTACGACGACGCCAGCAGCGAGCCGGTGCGTGTGTTCAACTCGGGAGCATCGCTTCCCGATCCGGGGTCGTTCGGCGAATACCAGCTGAGCTACCGGACGGGCGACATCGTCTCGCCGCAGGTCGCGCCGATCGAGCCGCTGTATCGGCAGATGGAAGACTTCTGCGCGGCTGTGCGCCAGCGGACCGAGCCGCGCTCGTCCGCGCGGCTCGGGCTCGAGGTCGTGCAGACGATCGAGGCTGTCGACCGGTCTCTCCAGGCGGGCGGCTCACCGGCGAGCATTCGGCACGACTCCCCGGCTGTCGCCGGGATGCCTGTCTGAAGGGGATCTCGTGGCTGCGACGACTCTCACGCCGAAGCCGGCGCTCGAGCGAACGAGTACTGCATCGGGGCTGTCGGTCGAGGAGCTCGCCGTTCATGCCTTGGCGCAGCTTCCCGCAGGGGTACGACTCGAGCTGGGTGCCACCGGCGCCCGCGCGATGCTCGACTTGACGGCACGCGCGTATGCGATCAGGGA
>DASSVY010000159.1:0-13025 GCA_035705535.1 Gaiella sp.
CGGAGTCCGCGGCGCCCGCTGCGTAGACTCGAACGGATGTCGCCGAAGACCCTGACCGGCCAGGAGCTGCAGCTCGACGACGGCCCGGCGCGCGACTCCGAGCTCTTCCTCGTCGACGGCAACAACCTCGCGTACCGCGCGTTCTTCGCGTTGCCGGAGGAGCTCCAGACGACCGACGGCCAGCCGACGAACGCGCTGCTCGGGTTCACGAACATGCTCTTCAAGCTCCTCTCCGACTACCAGCCGCACGGCGCCGCCGTCGCGTGGGACACGCGACCCACCCACCGCACGGAGATCGCCGAGACCTACAAGGAGGGCCGGCGTCCGATGCCGGACCTGCTGCGCGAGCAGTTTCCGCACTTCAGGCCGATCGTCGAGGCGTTCGGGTACCAGAACCTCGAGTTCGAGGGCTGGGAGGCGGACGACGTGATCGCGACGCTCGCGACACGCGCGGACGAGGCGGGGATCCGCACCTGCGTCGTCTCGACCGACCGCGACGCGTTCCAGCTCTGCAGCGAGAACGTCTCCCTGATGATGACGCCGCGCGGCGTCGCCGACGTCCACGTCTACACGCCCGAGCGGGTCGAGCTGCGCTACGGCGTCCGTCCCGACCAGGTGCCGGACTTGATCGGCCTGAAGGGGGACACCTCGGACAACATCCCCGGGATCCCCGGGATCGGCGACAAGACGGCCGGGCAGCTGATCGCGCAGTACGGCTCGCTCGAGGAGGTGATCGCGCACGCCGACGACCTCTCGCCCGCCCGTGGGAGGGCCGTGCGCGAGCACGCCGACCAGGCGCGTGACTCGAAGCTCCTCGCAACCATGCGCCGTGACCTGCCTCTCGACGTCGACCCGGCCGAGCTCGTCACCTCGCCGCCCGATCGCTCCGCCCTGAAGGAGATCTTCCGCCGCTTCGAGTTCCGTGGCCTGCTGAGCCGCGTCGACACGCTCGACGAGGCCCTGCCCGCCGCCATGCCCGTCTCCGAGACCGAGAGCGTCGCCTGGCGTGAGGCGGCGGTCGAGGAGCTGCTCCTGAACCGGCGTGACGGCCCGCTCGGCGTCGCCTGGCGCGACGGTCGCGTGGGTGTGGCCGCCGGGGACGAGGTCGTGGTCTGCGATGTCCCGGTCGGCGAGCTTCGTCGCGTCCTCGATCCCGCCCAGCTCGCCACCCACAACGCGAAGACGCTCCGCCTCGGCGCGCCTCCCGCCGACGACACCCTGATCGCCGCGTACCTGGTCGACCCCGGCAGGTCGGGCTACGAGCTCGACGATCTCGCGCGCGAGCACGGCGTCGAACTCGTCCCCGAGCCCGCAGCCGAGGAGGAGACCGCCGCGCTCGTCCGCCACGCCGAATCCGCGCGCCGGCTCGCCCCGCAGCTCCGCGCGCGGCTCCGCGAGTGGGGCTCCGAGCAGCTCTACGACGACGTCGAGCTGCCGCTGACCGTCGTCCTCGCCGACATGGAGCAGGCGGGGATCAGGATCGACGCTTACCGGATGGGCGAGATCACCGCGCGGCTCGAAGAGCGGGTCGAGGAGCTCGAGGCGCACGCGCTCGAGCTCGCCGGAGAGCCGTTCCAGCTCGGCTCGACGCAGCAGCTCGCGCGGATTCTCTTCGAGAAGCTCGAGCTCACCGCGGGCCGGAAGGGGAAGACCGGCTACTCGACCGACGCGCGCGTGCTCCGCGCGATCCGCGACGACCACGCGCTCGTCCCGCTCGTCGAGGAGTGGCGCGAGCTGACGAAGCTGCTCAACACCTACCTGCTGCCGCTTCCGGCGCTGATCGACCCGGAGGACGGGCGGCTCCACACCACGATCAACCAGGCCGTCGCGGCGACGGGCCGCCTCTCGACCACGAACCCCAACCTCCAGTCGATCCCGGTGCGCACCGAGCTCGGCCGCCGCATCCGCTCGGCGTTCGTCGCCGCGGACGGAACGCGGCTCCTCTCCGCCGACTACAGCCAGGTCGAGCTACGGATCCTCGCGCACGTCTCCGGTGAGCCGGTACTGCGCGAGGCGTTTGCCCGCGGCGAGGACATCCACGCGGCGACGGCGTCGCAGGTGTTCGGCGTCCCGCAGGCCGAGCTCGGCCGAGGTCAGCGCGACACCGCGAAGATGGTCAACTTCGGGATCGTCTACGGGATCTCGTCGTTCGGGCTGTCGGAGAACCTCGGCATCCCGCGCGAGGAGGCCCAGGAGCTGATCGACACGTACCTCGCCCGGCTCCCTCGCGTCCAGGAGCTGATCAAGCGGACGATCGCCCAGGCGGCGGCGGACGGGTACGTCACGACGCTCCTGGGCCGCCGCCGGCCGATCCCGGAGCTCCGCGCATCGAACCGCCAGACCCGCTCGCTGGGCGAGCGGCTCGCCGTCAACACCGTGATGCAGGGCACCGCGGCGGACGTGATCAAGGTCGCGATGGTGCGCATCCACGAGCGCCTGCGGGCCGAGGGGCGCGCCGCGCGGCTCGTCCTCCAGGTCCATGACGAGCTTCTGCTCGAGGTGCCGGAGGTCGAGACGAGCGCGGTCCGGGACCTCGTGCGCGAGGAGATGGTCGGCGCCTACCCGCTCGACCCGGCGCTCGCCGTCGAGGCGGGCGTCGGCGACACCTGGGCCGACGCGAAGGACTGACGCGCACCGGCCGGGTTTGTTTCAATCCCGCGCGTCGGGGCAATCTGCCCGACGTTCAGGGGAATCCGACAGAAGGGGAGAGCTTGATGAGACGGACGATCGCCGTCCTCGTTGCCCTCGGGCTGATGCTTGCGCTCGGGGCCTCCCAGGCGCTTGCCGCCGGGAACGGGGCCAGCACGAGCCCGAAGTTCACGAACGTGCAGTTGCTCGCGATCAACGACCTGCACGGACACCTCCAACCCACGACGCCGGGCTCGATCCAGGTCGGCTGCTGCAACGCGGTGCTCGACGCGAACAAGGTGCAGACCGCTTGGGCGCCGAAGACCGTCCCGGCCGGCGGCATCGCGTATCTCGCGACGTGGATCAAGACCCTCCGCACGCAGAACTCGAACACGCTCACCGTCGGCGCGGGGGACATGATCGGGGCGAGCCCGCTCGTCTCGGCGCTGTTCCACGACGAGCCGACGATCGAGTCGCTCAACTCGCTTGGCATGGACGTGAGCGGCGTCGGCAACCACGAGTTCGACGAGGGCGTCACCGAGCTCCTGCGCATGCAGAACGGCGGCTGCGGCCCGGTCGACAGCTGCAAGGCCCACCCGTTCGAGGGCGCCGACTTCCAGTACCTCGCCGCGAACGTCTTCTACATGGGCACGAACAACACGATCCTGCCGCCGTACGAGATCAAGACCGTCGACGGAAAGAAGATCGCGTTCATCGGGCTGACGCTCGAGGGCACGCCGACCATCGTCACGCCCTCGGCGGTCGCCGGTCTGGAGTTCAAGCCCGAGGTCGCGACCGTGAACGCCCTCGTCCAGACGCTCGCCTCGCAGCAGAAGGTGAAGGCGTTCGTCGTGCTCCTCCATCAGGGCGGCTCGCAGACGATCCCGGCACCGGTGTTCCCCGGACCCGAGAACCAGCCGGACGCCTACATGGACGTCAACAAGTGCGTCAACTTCAACGGCCCCGAGATCACGTCGATCGCGAACGGGCTCGACGACCGCATCAAGGTCGTCGTCAGCGCCCACACGCACCAGCCGTACGTCTGCACCATCGACGGCAAGCTCGTGACGAGCGCGGCCTCGTTCGGCCGGGTCGTGACCAGCATCGACCTCGAGTTGAACCCGGCCGGCGTCGTCACCCAGGCGTCGGCGGTCAACCACGTCGTCACGCAGGACGTGACCCCGGATCCCGCGACCAGCGCGATTCTCAAGACCTACGAGGATCTCTCCGCGCCGCTCGCGAACCGGATCGTCGGAACGATCTCGGGCGACATCCTCTCCGCCCGCGGCACGCCGAACGGCCAGAACGCCGCAGGTGAGCAGCCGATGGGCGACGTGATCGCGGATGCGATGCTCGAGCGCACGACCCCGAGCGACTTCGGCGGTGCCGTGGCGGCGTTCATGAACTCCGGCGGCGTGCGGGCAAGCCTCTTCCTGGCAAAGTCCGGCGTCGAGACAGTCGACGGCCAGGTCACCTACGCCGAGGCGTTCGCAGTGCAGCCGTTCGGCAACACGCTCGTCGTCAAGACGTGCACCGGCCAGCAGCTGTACGACGTGTTGAACCAGCAGTTCAACAACCCGGCGGTCGGCAGCAACCGGATCATGCTGCCGTCGGCGAACGTCGACTACCACTGGACGACGGTCGGCGGACCGCACGTCGTCGACGGCACCCTCTCGTTCGACGACGGGGCGACCTTCGTGAACAAGGCCGCGAGCTACCGGGTCGTGATGAACAACTTCATGGCCGACGGTGGTGACGGCTACACGGTGTTCCGCTCGTGCACCGACCCGCTCGGCGGGGACGTCGACCTCGACGCCTTCACGGCGTACCTCGACAAGCACAAGCCGGTGGCAGCACCGCTGCTCGACCGCATCCACAAGGACGCGTAGCCGGCAGCGGGTCAGACCTCAACGGTCTCGCCGTCCCGGGGGATCACCGCCCCCGGGACGGCGGCCGCGAGCTCGGCCCTCGTCACGAAGCAGTGGTTCAGCGCCTCGAGGTGCACGCCTACGACGGTCGGCACCCGGGCGGCGACCTCGCGGACGTCGTCGATTCCCATCAGGATCAGCCCGCCTTCGAGGAACGAGGCGCCGCCCGCGTTGACGACGGCGACGCGCGGCGCGAATCGCTCGATCGTCTCTTGCACGCCGGGGTACCAGACGGTGTCCCCGGCGACGTAGAGGTCGCCGAGGACGAACCCGCTGACCGGCGCGAGGAGCTCGGCGAGCTCCCCGAAGCCGTGCTGCGCCGGGACCCGGTGCACGGTCATGCCGCTCCACTCGACGGAGGTCTCGACCGGCCGGGCGTCGAGCCCGAGCTCGCGAAGTGCGGCCTCGTCCTCCGGCTGGCAGAAGACGGGGACGGCACGCGGGATCAGGCGCACGGCGGTGTCGTCGAGGTGGTCCTCGTGCCGATGCGTCACGAGGACGGCGTCGAGGCCCTCCACGACCCGTTCCGGCGGGAACGGCAGCTCGACGGTCGGGTTGCGGACGGGGTTTGCGGTCTGCTCGATGGGCGGACGGGCTCCCGCGGGATCGAGCATCGGATCGACGAGGAGCCGGCCGGCCGGGCTCTCGACGATCAGCGTCGCGTTGCGCACGAGTGTGAGGTTCATGCTGGATTTCTAGGGGATTCGCATTCCCGAACGTCTGCTGATCCGCCGCTATACTCCACCGCTCCGATGAGCAACCACGCGCTCGAGACCCCCACCCAGCCCGAGGCAGGCGTCTGGACGACCGGCCCGGACGGGGACTTGATTCCCGACTACGACGGGACGTTCCCGACGATCAACGAGGGCGAGGTCGTGCACGGCACCGTCGTACGGGTCGACAAGGACGAGGTGCTCGTCGACATCGGCTACAAGTCCGAGGGCGTCATCCCCGTCGCCGAGCTGTCGATCCGCCGCAACGTGAACCCGGCCGACGAGGTGTCGGTCGGCGACGAGATCGACGCGCTCGTGATGACGAAGGAGGACGCGGAGGGGCGCCTGCTGCTCTCGAAGAAGCGCGCCCGCTTCGAGCTCGCCTGGAAGGCCATCGAGGCCGCCGCCGAGAGCGGCGAGCCCGTCGTCGGCAAGGTGATCGAGGTCGTGAAGGGCGGCCTGATCCTCGACCTCGGCGTCCGCGGCTTCCTCCCGGCGTCGCTGGTCGACATCCGGCGCGTCCAGGACCTCGACGAGTTCCTCGCCAAGGAGCTTCGCTGCAAGGTGATCGAGCTCAACCGCTCGCGCAACAACGTCGTGCTCTCCAGGCGCGCGGTACTCGAGGACGAGCGCAAGGAGATGCGCCAGGCGATCCTCGACCGGCTCAACCCGGGCGACGTCGTCGAGGGCACGATCTCGAACATCGTCGACTTCGGCGCGTTCGTCGACCTCGACGGGATGGACGGGCTGATCCACATCTCCGAGCTGTCGTGGTCGCATGTGAACCACCCGTCGGAGGTGCTCGAGATCGGTCAGACCGTCAAGGTCAAGGTGCTCGACATCGACCGCGAGCGGCAGCGGATCTCGCTCGGCCTCAAGCAGACGCAGTCCGACCCGTGGCAGCAGGTGCTCGACTCCTACGGCGAGGGCGACGTCGTCGAGGGTCGCGTGACGAAGGTCGTCACGTTCGGCGCCTTCGTGGAGATCCTGCCCGGCGTCGAGGGCCTGGTGCACATCTCGGAGCTCGCAGCCCACCACGTCGAGAATCCGCGCGAGGTCGTCTCGCAGGGCGATCCTGTCAACGTCCTGATCCTCGAGATCGACGGCGAGCGCCGCCGGCTCTCGCTCTCGCTCAAGCGCGTCGAGGAGGACGCGGTGCCCGTTCCCCGCGCCGACGGCGCGGAATCGGTCCACACGACTCCCGACCTGAAGCTCTCCGAGGAGGCCTTCCCCGCGGGCGGCGCCGTCGCGGCGCCCGAGGAGGAGGAGGCGGAGGAGACCGCCGAGACCGAGGACGAGGGTCCGGCCGACGAAGCCGAAGCCGAGGAGACCGAGCCGGTCGCCGAGGAGACGGAGCCGGTCGCCGAGGAGCCCGAGCCCGAGGCAGTCGACGCCGAGCCTGCGGCCGAGGCAGACGCCGAGGCGCCGGCGGACGAGCCCGAGGCCGAAGAGACCTCGTAGCGGGCCTTGGCGCGCCCCGGAGCGGCCCGCCCGGTCGCGGTCGCGATCACCGGTGGCATCGGCGCGGGGAAGTCGACCGCGCTCGACGCGTTTCGCGCACAGGGCGCGGCCACGGTCTCGAGCGACGAGATCGTCCACCACCTGCTCGCGGCCGACGACGACGTCCGCGACGCGATCGTCGAGCGGCTCGGCCCGGAGACCCTCGGTGAGGACGGCCGCCCCGACCGCGCGCGCATCGCCCAGGCCGTCTTCGGCGACAAGGAGCAGCTTGCCTGGCTCGAGGGCCTGCTCCACCCGCTCGTCTCGCGCGAGTACCTCGCCTGGCGAGAGCAGCTCGCACAGCTCGACGAGCCGCCCCGTGTCTGCGTCACCGAGGTGCCGCTGCTCTACGAGGTGGGCTCGCAGGACCGCTTCGACAAAGTCGTCGTGATCACCGCGCCCGCCACGCTTCGCGAGCAGCGCCGCCGGGTCCCGCGCGACGACCGCGACGCACGGCTCCTGCCCGACCGCGAGAAGGTGCGGCAGGCGGACTTCCACTACGCCAACACGGGCACCTTCGAGGATCTCTTCGAATGGGTGGGCGGCGTGATGGCGCAGCTGGAGGCGGTGGCGCCCTCCGGCACGTGAAGAAGCTCGCTCTGGTTCTGCTCGTCGTGGTCGCGGCGGTAGCCGGTGCGGCGGCGTGGGTCGTGACCACCGAGCCCGACTGGTATCAGCGCGCGCGGTATCCGCTGCGGTACGAGACGATCGTCCGCGCCCACGCGAAGAACTACGACCTCCCGCCGACGCTGCTCGCCGCAGTGATCTACACCGAAAGCAAGTTCGACGCCGACGCCCGCTCCAACGCGGGCGCCGTCGGGCTGATGCAGCTGCTCCCAGACACCGCGCGGGGGATCGCGGTTCGGACCGGGGGACACAAGTTCGTCGTCTCCGACCTCCTCGACCCGGAGCTCAACGTCCGCTACGGCTCCTGGTACCTGAGGCATCTGCTCGACCGCTACCACGACGTCCGTACCGCGCTCGCTGCCTACCACGCGGGTCAGGGCAACGTGGACGAATGGCGGCGCGACGGCGGTGGGATCCGGTTCCCGGAGACCCGGCACTACGTCGAGAAGGTGCTCGACGCGCAGCAGGTCTACGCGGACGTCTACGCGGGCGAGCTCGGCGGCTGAGTTCTAACGCGGCTCGGGGGCGGGTTCCGGCGTCTCCGAGCCAGGTGTTCCCTCGAGCATGTGCCGCCACAGGTTGTCGAGCAGCTTCACGCCGGGCTCGGTGAACAGCACCGCCGGAAAGTCCATCACCCCGGCCGCGAACACGCGCGCGCCCGCGGGGGTCTCGTAGTACGCCATCTCGGCCGTCAGACCAGGCCCGAAGAGATCGGGTATCCGCGCCAACACCTTCGTTCCGGGCGGAGACAGGGGCGTGGTCGAGTCGATCTCGATCCCGAAGCCGCCCACCTCCTCGCCGAGCACGCTCCCGTTCACGAGACCCGTGTCCTCGAACAGCCATGGCGCCGCGTCGACGTCGCTGACGATGTACGGCCCCTGGCGTGTCCCGTCGTCGTTCGCGCGGTACTGGACGCCGAGCAGCCTCGACTCCGGGCGAGACAGGTTCCGCCACTGCGCGATTCGCCGGATCGCGTTCGGACTCCGGTCGACCCTCCAGAAGAAGTTGTTCGCCGAGAGGAGGATCAGCCGGCCGCCGAGGTCGCGGTAGCGCTCGACCACGTCGTACGCGTGCTGCGCGACGTACTCCGTGTGGCCGGGGAAGACGACCAGGTCGTAGGACGTGCGCAGCTCGTCGCCGCTCGGGACCACGTCGAGGTCGTCGTCCGAGAGGAAGTCCGGGTTGCGGCGCGTCTGCTCGAGCCAGCGGAGGAACGGGTAGTCGTACCGGCGGAACCGCGGCGGCACGCCGCGGGAGCGGTACGGGCGGTCGAGCACGACGGGCGGGTTGCCGCCCGCGTACCAGGTGTCGCCCCACCCGTCCCCGTCGGCGTCGTAGAGGTTGTACGCCTGCCAGGTGTTCGTCGGCAGCACGACGGCGACCCGCGACGGGCCGGGCGTCGGCGAGCGCAGGATGAACGGCGCGAAGCCGACGCGGCCGTCCGGCGTCTCGAGCTTCGCGGTATAGAGCCCGCTCGGCCAGGTCCCCGACTGGACGCGGATCGCTCTGGCCGCCGAACGCTTCCTGCTCCAGTCGATCGTGATCGGGTCGGCCATCTGAAGTCCTGTGAGGTCGTCGCTCCGGAGGCTCAGGTACGGCCCGTGTCCCACACGCAGGAACGTGAGCGTGAACGAGGGCGCATCGGTGGCGATGCGGAGGTCCATCGGCTCGGTCGGGAGGTAGGAGCGACGGGTGAACGCCGCCTCGACTCCGAGCAGGTGGACGACCGGCGCCGTCGCGCGATCGGGCGTGCGCGGGCGCTTTCCCCCGTAGACGCGCCTCCGCCCGTCCTTCGAGAGGCTCAACCGCATCACGTAGCTGCCGACCGGCGTGTCGGGTGCGGGACGCCATTGGATCTCGTGGGCTCCGGGGGCGAACGTCGCCTGCCTCGTCCAGGCCACGCTGCCGGTGCCGATCCCCATCAGCACCGCGTCGAGCTGCACCTGCGCGCGGCGGTCGAGCGCGAAGCGCACCGTCGCGACGTCGCGACCGGCGACGCCGGGGGCGATCGTGACGAACATCGGCCGGTCCCCGGCGAACGGGAGCTTCGAGCCGCGCACCGTGAGCGCGAGCGCCTGCGGGCTCTTCGTGTCGCGGCCGAGCGCGTCGGCGGGGACGGCGCCGAAGAGACCGGCGGCAGCGGCTGCTCCGAGCAGGCGCCGTCGTGTGAGCCCCGAGCGCACGGCTGCGTACCGTACCCGGCCGACCGGCCCGTTCGAGCCGCCGCCCGGCACCGGGCCGGCCCTCGCGCTCTGCGAAGGCCGTTTGCGCGTCACACGTGGACGCGGTTCGCGATCCGGATCGGAAAGCGGCGGAAGCCGGTGTTCCCACGCGTGTCGGACGCGGCGACCTCGACCAGGTACACGCCGTCGGTCACCCCGCGGGTGTCCCAGCTCGCTGTCAGGACGAACCGGTACCGGCCGGGCCGGCCGCGCTTGTTCTGCCGCGTCCACTGCGCGTACTGCGTCATGTACGCCGCGTCGTCCGGCTTCACGAGGCGGTGGTCGATCGCCGTCCGCCAGCCCCGGACGACCGCGCCGTACGGCGTGACGAGACGCCAGCGCAGCAGGGAGGGCGTCACCGGCTTGCCGCCCCAGCGCCCGGGCACCCGGATCGGGGTCATGTCGTAGGCCTCCACGACGAGGTCGACGGTTCCCTGCGCCGCGCGGCTCGAGACTCCGCCTCGCTCGACGTCGACGCGGAGCTCCTTGAGCCACGGCCGCGTCGTGTCGCGGAATGGGCCGAGCGCTCCCGGACGGAGTGGGTTGACGTAGACGCCATCGCGCCGCTCGGAGAAGTGGACGTGCTCCCAGGGAGGTTCCGCCCAGCCGACGAGCGTGCGGTAGGCCGTCACATGCGCGCCGTTTGCGACTGCGGGACGGATGTGCCAGTACTCGAACTGCGTTCGGTCGTCGCGGCCGACGATTGTGACGACCTCCGGTCGGAACGACTCGAGCCGGACGGTGCCGTCGAGCGTCGCATAGACCGGCGTGCCGTTCGGGCACGAGATGTCGATGCCGAAGTGGAAGCCGCTGTGCATGCCCTTCGGCGTCATCCCGATCCGCGGGTCGCCGAAGAACCCTCGGACGGGGTGCTGCCGGTGGAACGGCTTCACCGGCCATCCATAGGCAGGGCCCGAGCTCGCGCCGGCCGGGGCGGGCGTCACGAGTGCGCTGAGCTGGAAGAGCGCGGCTGCGGCGATGCCGGCCGCGACGATCGCGCGCCGAGTCTGGGCGCGATCCCTGGGACGTGCGTGCGTGGTATCCATGCGGCCACGCTCGAAGGGGCCTCAAACGGCTCGACCACGGTCGTCTCACCGATTGCCAACGGATGCCGCGCGCCCACTAGGAGGACGGCCGCGGGAGTGCTACAAGCGCTCCATGCAGGACTTTCGGATTCTCGGCACGCTCGAGGTGATCGGCGTCGATGGTCCTGTCGCGCTCGGTGGGCCACGGCAGCGGGCGCTGCTCGCGGCGCTGCTCCTGCGTGTCGGCCGGGTCGTGCCGACCGAGCAGCTCGTGGACGAGCTCTACGGCGCGGAGCCGCCGAAGACCGCCATCGCCTCGCTCCAGAACTCGGTCGCGGCGCTCAGGAAGGCACTAGGACCGGACGTGCTCGTTACGCGGTCCCCCGGCTACGTCCTCACGCTTTTACCCGAGCAGATCGACGCGCGGCGGTTCGAGCAGATTCTCGCCGACGCGAGAGCCGCATCCGCCGAGGAGCGCCGCGCGCTCCTCGTGCGCGCGCTCGACCTCTGGCGCGGCCCACCGCTGGCCGAGTTCGCCTTCGAGGAGTGGGCGCAGACCGAAGCCCGGCGTCTCGACGAGCTCCGTGCGGTCGCCGTCGAGGAGCGGATCGCGACCGAGGTGGAGCTCGGCCGTGCCGCCGACGTCGTCCCGGAGCTCGAGTCGCTCGTCCGGCAGCACCCCCTCCGGGAGCGGCTACGCGAGCTGCTGATGCTCGCCCTGTACCGCGCGGGCCGCCAAGCCGAGGCGCTTGGCGCGTACACCGAGGCTCGCGCGACGCTCGACGAGCTCGGCATCGAGCCCGGCGACAAGCTCAGGCACCTACAGGCGGCGATTCTCCGCCACGATCCGGGTCTTTCCGGGCGCTCCGACGCGGACGAGCTGGATGCGGACGCGGCGATCGTGAAGGCAATTCTCTCCGGCCGGCTCGTGCCTGTGCTGGGGCTCGACGGAGCCGCCGATCTCGCCGCCGGGCTGGCGTCGGTCTTCGGCTATCCGAGCGAGCGGCCGCTCGACCTCGCGCGGGTCTCGCAGTACGTCGCGACCATGAACGGCTCGGGGCCGCTCTACGACGAGCTCCACATGCGGTTCGAGGCGGCGATCGAGCCCCAGCCGGTTCATTCCTTCCTCGCCCGTCTCGGCCCGATCGTTCGGCAGCACGGTGCGATGCATCCACTCATCGTCTCCGGGCGCTACGACCTTGCGATCGAGCGGGCCTTCGAGGAGGCGGGGGAGGAAGTCGACGTGGTCACGTACGTCGCCGCCGGGCCGAACCGCGGAAAGTTCTGGCACCGGGCCCCCGGCGAGGAGCCGCACCCGATCGACCTTCCCAACACGTATGCGACCGAGCTGTCGCTCGAGCGGCGCGCGGTGCTGCTCAAGCTCCACGGCGCCGTCGATCCGTTTCCCGATCGTGAATGGGAGAGCTTCGTGATCACGGAGGACGACTACATCGACTACCTCGGGCACTCGGATGTCGCGGCCGCGGTTCCCGTTGCTCTCGCTGCTCGCCTCCGGCGAAGCCATTTCCTCTTCCTCGGCTACGAGATGGTCGACTGGAACCTGAGGCTCGTCATGCACCGCGTGTGGGGGGACCGGCCGGTTGCGTATCGGTCCTGGGCCGTCGACCCGGAGCCGACGCCGCTCGAGCGGGCCTTCTGGCGCCGCTTCGACGTCGACGTGCTCGACGTCGACCCGGACGACTACGTGGGACGGCTTGCCCGGCGCCTCGAGGCTCCGGGATGAGCCCCGCGTCGCCATACCGTGGCCTCGCCGCGTTCGACGACTCCGAGCTCGACGCGCTGTACTTCTTCGGGCGCGAGCGGGACGCCGAGATCGTCGTGGCCAACCTCATCGCCTCGCGGTTCACCGTGCTGTACGGACCGAGCGGCGTGGGCAAGTCGTCCCTGCTCCTGGCCGCAGTCGCCCGCGAGCTGCGCCGGCTGCCCGAGCAGCCTCTCGTGGCGGTGTTCTCGAACTGGGGGAAAGACCCCGCTGCGGCGCTCGCGGAGACGGTCGCCCAGGGCGCGGGGATCGAGCCCGGCGAGCTGTTCGAGACCGTCGAGCGCGCGCAGGCCCATCGGGACGTCTACCTCATCCTCGACCAGGCCGAGGAGTACCTCACGTACCACGACGGCGCGGACGGATTCGAGACGTCTCTCGCCGCGATCGTCAACCGCCCGTTGCGGGTGAACGTGCTTCTCTCGCTTCGCGAGGACACGCTCGCGATGCTCGATCGGCTCAAGGCAGAGATCCCGGCGCTGTTCGCCAACGTTCTGCGTCTCGACAGGCTCGATCGGGCGGCCGGGCGGGCGGCGATCGTACGCCCCCTCGCGCGCTGGAGCGAGCTCGAAGGAGATTCGGTCGACGCAGAAGAGGGGCTC